>NZ_RZSX01000042.1:0-15160 GCF_004023105.1 Mesorhizobium sp. M5C.F.Ca.IN.020.32.2.1
GCGGAGAGGCTTACTGGTGGCAGAGCTCGTCAGCAGTCCGACGAGAGTGATGACGCATCCTGGTGTCGCGCAGTCGATACGTTCTAGCCGACGGTCTCGCTCTCCGGGGTCCAGGCTTCTGGCTGGTCGAGCACAGAAACTGCGCGAACATGGCAGCGAATCTTATGCCCGACATCCCGCGAACTGAGCTCATAGCTTGTGCCGGTTTCGCCCACGATCGGAACGCCGTCACGATACCATAGACACTCAATTTGCGACGCAATAACGTTCGGTACGACGGTCAGCGCCTGGCCCGGTGAAGCCTGGCCCGAGAAGGCCGGCAATGCGCTGAATCCCGTCGGGACCCTAGCCAGATCCGTTTCCGTCTGCCGGACCCGTATATAGTCAATCACCATGTCATACGTCTGCGACGGGTCCGGTTGAGCGCGACCTTTTTTTTCATCGTAAGCGAAATCCACCATGATGTATTTTTTCGCTGCGAGTTCCGGCGTCGTTGGAACGCGCGCCACTTCATGGCCGTCGATCACGAAATAAGTATAATCATCCTCGATCTGCGCATACCACGTATGAAATTCGCCATCGTATATGTCGATCGTCGCGGGAAAGCCATTCGATCGGTCGACTTGATAGCCGGCGATTTTCCGGTGCACGTCACTTGGCGCAATGCGTGGATCTGCATAGCCGAGTCTGGGTTTGTGCACGTGCTGGCTGATGTTGATATAGGCCCCATTGAGACCGTCATATTCCCAAAAGTCCGTCTCAAGACGATTGCGTGTCCGCCAGAATAGATGCTCCCTGCCATACGCCCAAAAAGCAGGAAAAAATCCAGGGCGGGGCGCTGCGATCTTCGGCAGTCTGGCGCGGATCTCAAAGATCCCCTTTCCCCAACACCGCCCCTGGCCATTGTTGTTCACGGAAGAGAACGCACCTGTTCTCCAACGGCCCTTATGCAAGAGCCGGAGCGCCAGCGTGTGGCTGGTGGCGTCGTGCACATAGGAGGAGGGCGACGCCGAGATCGGCGGGGTAGCGGCGTCAACACCAACGGTCGTCAGATGGGTCGGCGCATACCAGATGCTGCTTTGCGCGCCTTTGGAATAATCGACAACCGAGTTGGATTCGAAGTCGTCAAAAAAAACCGTTGTGTAAGCGCCGATCGGCGGCGCCGCCTCACCACGACGAGCATATCGCCGCTCTTTGCCGATGGCTGCCCAGGACGCCCACGAGGCTGCATCGAACGCATAACGTGCCGGTTTGTCATTCGCATCCACGGCTGAAGGAGGGCTCTGGCGATAGGGATGAACGTCGGGTAGCGCGGATTGCCGGCCGACGCGCCACATGCCCCATCCCATCAGCTTGTCGATCTGCGAGTCATTAAGTTCGCTTTGTCCGATGATGACGCAGTCGATCGCGACATCGGCCCCCATCGGATTGTTCACATCGCCCATGAAGCTCTGCGATTTCACCCGGTTGGGTGCCAATGGATAATTCGTCTGGCCGGCCGTCTTGACCCCATTCACCACGGCCTGCATCGCGAATCCGCGGCGGTACCCGACCATGACATTCCAGTCGCCAAAATCCGTCGAGCATTGCCCTTCCTCGCTCTTAAGCTTGCCGTCATGGAGCTGCGAAACGAATGTGCCTGCGGAGGGGTTGAAACAGACCCGCGGCTGGCGATGCACCGAGCCACCCTCCGCTCCATTGACGCAAAGAACGGAAACGTTCTTCGCCTCGGCGTTGACTGCCGAATTGCACCGGGCGATCACGAGCCACCAGCGGTGAAGATATGGGGCATCGTTATCGACGGGCCAGGTCAACGCCTGTTTCGTCTCCTCCTTAAAGAGTATGCCGCCGTTATTCGGAAGCTTTGTCGGGCGCAGGGAGGGCTCG
This sequence comes from Mesorhizobium sp. M5C.F.Ca.IN.020.32.2.1, assembly GCF_004023105.1. Classification (NCBI taxonomy): domain Bacteria; kingdom Pseudomonadati; phylum Pseudomonadota; class Alphaproteobacteria; order Hyphomicrobiales; family Phyllobacteriaceae; genus Mesorhizobium; species Mesorhizobium sp. M5C.F.Ca.IN.020.32.2.1. Next base: position 1,888 of record NZ_RZSX01000042.1, read on the forward strand.
GCTTGCACCGCAACCACCGGCTTCACGCCGCCGGATTGCCACGAGGAAACTTCGCCTTCGGCCAGATCCTCCTGAAACCAGGATTTAACAATCATTTCCGGGAACAGACCAGGATGCCAGGAGTGAGCTTTCGGCTGCGAGCCCTGCGCCGGACCGGCGGCGCGAGCATCCTGTCCCAGGCGGCCGGATGCCGTCAGTACAAGGGCGGCGCATGCGGCTCGCGCCAGATCCCGGCGAGAAATGCGGCTGGTCATTATCGTGTGCCAATAATTGCTGGATTCGGGATGAGACTCCGCATGGGACTATCGCGCTTCTCCTCACAAGCTCCGCAGCATATCATAGGTTTCAGTTTAGCCTTTCAACGACAGCCCGGGAAGTGGGTCGCGCCTGATGCGATAACGGAGAAAGCAGATGCAGACCGCTGACAGGATCGGTGCTTCGCCTCCCACCAGGCCGGGCAAAGCTCTTCCGCCCAATGCGCTTCTATTGAATTGCTTTGGCCGAGGTGGGTCAAACATCGTCTGGAATATCATCGGCAGCTCGCCGGATGGGTTGATGCCATACCGCGAAATGGCATGAGGGGGTATTCGGACGTTTCTACAAGCTGCGCAAGGCTGCGTGCCATGTTGGCGGGGCCGTCAACTGGGCGTCTGTTCCCTTCCTCTGGCGGCATATGCGCAGCGACTGCCGAGTCGCTCCGCCACGGGGAGCGCAACGAAAAGTCCCAAGCGCTACGTCGTTTTGAAGGTGATGGATTACTACATCGCATTCGACGACGGGATTGCTCGCGGCTTTATGGAAGCGCGGAACCTTGTGCTTACGCGGCATCCATTACCGATGTGCGAAGGGCTGCTACGCAGCGGTCTCAGCGAGGCGCGCGCGATCAAATGGTACAATGATGTGACTAGCCTGATGTTCAAAGCCTCGAGGAAGCGTGATGCGCTATCGCTTCGATTCGAGGACTTGATCCAATCACCGGATACCTTTGTTAAAAGCCTTTTACGACGCGCTCGGCATAGCAGCAGCGGAGGACGGAAGGATCCGGTTTAAGGTCAAATCATTTGGGACGGAGCGGATGACGAACACAAACGCCGCAACTGGCGAAAAGCCGCGGATAAGGTTGGATGAAGCATCTGATCACATCGCACCAGACGTCAACACCCGAGCGGTTGCCCGCCTCGATCGTTCAGCACGACAGCGGATTTGGACAGGCACCCGCGCAACTGCAGAATTGTTCGACTATGGAGCTGACAATTTCTGAGTTTGTGCAGTTAACGGCGTTTGCCGCTTGGCCCGGAATAGGCACGGGATAGGCGTAGACAAGTTCACGGTATCCAGTCCTTAGCGCCCAGCAGCCGGTCATTGAAATCGGTTTGTTGCCTCCAACAGCAATCTGCGAATGCCGCTGCCGCGCGCAAAATCGAATATCAATGAGAGAAAAGGCAATCGCCTGCGAGTGAAGGAGGCCGATCGCCTCAGAATGCGCTCCAGACGGAAGCCCATCCGACCTTGAACAGCGTTGTAGTGGAATTCGATCTCCTTTCTCTTCTCGAGCGCAAGCCCCGGGTAGGGCTGCCACGTGGCCTTGGCCGCATCGAGATCGAGTTGCGGAAAGGGGGGCAGAGAAAACTCCGCCTGTAGCAACTTCATACTTGGTTCCAGCCTTGATAGGAGGTCGGCTCTCTCATCGGGTGAAAGGTATTCGTGATTATTGTCGGGATTCGTCACTCTCCGATCAACCAATGCATAGATCTTGCGTTCCAGCAGCCGCTCAGAAAACAGGATATGCTCGTTTTTGAGGCGCTTATACTCCAACACATCTCGGCTCAGGCGTTCATTAGCCCGACGATAGGGCTGTACGAATGCGGAGAGATACTCGATCCCGACGACATTCTTCATGAAATCATCGATCAGATTCGGCAGCGCCGACTCGTAGACGCGTACCAAACACGCGCTGCTTCCAAAGACTTCGCGCCAGATGGACAGGCAGTGACGATAATCCAAACTATCCTCGATCGTGTTTAGAAAGTCGATGACATCTCCGGTGAACAGAACACCGCGCTTGACGTTCTGATTATACATTGACTCAAGCCAATGATCCGGTCTTCTCACATAACACAGCACACGGCATTCCATCTTCGCCGGAATGGAAGCACGCAACCGTTCGATCAAATTGCGCTCTTGTGATAGGGCGTCGGCGCTGGACTTATTGGCCATGAAACGCGCAAGGTATCTGATCAAATAAAGGTTTTCAGAACTTGCAATGATCGTGTGCGCTCCGTCTCGTTCGGCCGCCCTCAGATGATGCAGGAAGAATGCCTGGAAGTTGTCCGTGCCGGATAGCAAATAGCTGTTGGTAACACTGTTGAAATTGAACTGGTTTGGAGGTACAGCATAGTAAATTCTTCTCTCGCGGAGCTTCTTTGCATTCGCGGAAAGGAAGTATTGTAGCGCAGTTGTTCCTGTCTTGCTCGTGCCAATGTGGAGGATAAGCTTCATCTGGCATTTCCTTGCCTGATAGCCGGCATACATGACACCGGCTTTCACAAACGGTCTCGCCCCTCCGAACAGCGCGTCGAATGAGCCGGTTACAGTAAGGGGCGTCGTGACTGAACTCCGTCGACTGTATCGTCAAGCCTCCGTACCTTCATGATGCATTCCATATCCTCTGATGGTCTGTCGCAAGACACGCCGAGAACGCAGGTATTGTGGGGCCATGCAAATCTAATGCAGTCGGTTTGTGTGCTTGGATGTTAGCGTTTGCAGAACTTCCGCGCCATATTTCCCGAAGAGGAGCGACGCTCTCAGATAGACAGTGACAACGGACAATGTACCTATAACGAAAAGCCCGGTCGCGAGCACAAGATAGTCGGGCGATCCGGCAAGCAGCATTTTGACCGCCGAGCCGGTGGCGAACACCGCAGCGGCGAATGCGACAGGCGGCACATGGACGAGCGCGAAATCCAGAGCTGATAATCCTGTCATCCGACAACCGACCGCCGCATAAAGGATGAAACTCGTCGCGATGGCGCCGGACACTGCAAAGGCCACCGCATTCACGCCGTAGGGCGCTGAGAGCAATGCGAATGAAGCAACAAGGGCCATATAAACGAACGCCATGAAGGCTGTTTGGTAACTTTGGCCTGTCGCAAGCATCACGGCTCCGGAAACTCTATAACCTAGGCGGAAATACATTACTACAGAGAACACGGTAATAGGACCTACCGCATCCATCCACTTTTCGCCGAGGACAGTCAGTACAACCTCTTTTGCAAAACAGCATAGAAACGCGCTGGTCGGTATAGAGAGCGCAGCAGTCAAGGCATACGCCTTGAGCTGAGCGCTGCGTAGTCGCGCCTTGTCGTGATGAACCTTCGACAGAAGTGGGAAAACGACGCTCTTGTTCAGATTACCAAACAGATTTGCCGGCATCGCGATCAGATAATATGCTCGCGAGTAAATGCCAAGCTCTGCAGTACCGATCAACCGTGCCACAATTATATTGTCTATATATTTGGCGGTGAAGCTTGATACACCGGCCAGCGAATAGCCCAGGCTCTGGCTGCGGATATCGCGGTAGGACTGCATGTCGAAACGGGGACTCACGAGATAGTCCCTGGCAATGAAAAAATAGATGCTGGCCAGGATGAACGCCTCGGCCATGTACGCGACCACCAAGGCCCAATAGCTGAGCCCAAAATAGGCAAGCGGAATGGCTAGGCCGACGTGGGAAGCAATCCATGCGACCAGCCTGGCGATGGAGGATATTTTGAATTTCAGGTGCCGCGACAAAATGGCCTCGACGGTCAGATTGAACGCGTTCGCGACCATCATCACCGCAAGGACGCGCGAAACGAGGACCAATTCCGGCACACGAAGAAAATCGGCAATCTGCCGTGCAAACACCCATTGAAGCAAGCCGAGAATGGCAGCCATCATCATGGACAAGGAAACTACGGTTCCGACATGGCGCTCCTCGATGTCCCGTCGCTGGACCACGACTTGCGACATGCCGAGATTGGCAAGGTTATTGCCGATGGCTGCTATGATCATCGCAGCGCCGACAATGCCGTACTCTCGGGGGGAGAGCAGGCGCGCGAGAACGGCCGTGACCAGGACATGCAATAAGATTCGGGCCAGCAGAGTTGTGCCCGACCAGGAAAGTCCCCGGGCAGCCTCGCGTGTCAAGTTCCGGTTTTCGTTCACGCGCCTACCACTCGTGACTGAGAACAATGCACTCAACTACTTGAGACGGCTCAATGCAATGACAAGCATCCTGTGCATCCCAGTGGCGCGCACCATTTCAAGCGCCAACGACAGAAACGGCAATCGCCGACGCGCTATGGACGCCATCCGCTTGAAAACACGCTCCAGCCGGAGGTCCATCTGCGCCTCAGCCACTTCATGATGGCATTCGCAGCTCTTCAGCGCTACGCCCGAAAACATCCCGTCAAACCGATAGATAGGGGTGGTAGTCCGGTGTTGTTCCCGCTTGGGGTACCAATATTGGAGGATGAGCCTCATCTCGTTCGTTTCCTCGGCGGCAGCTCCTTGCCCCCATTCAAACGCAGAGGCGGCAGCCGCTCACTGAACCCGGTCTTGTTGCCTTCAACAACAATCTGCGGATGCCGCCACGCGCAAAGGATGAGTTTCATGTGCGATTCACACTCTGGACGCGGAGCGAAGAGGTCCCTTCCTTGAGAAGAGCCGCGTAGAGCTTCATTTGCTCTTGGGCAGCCCTCTCCATGCTGAAGCGCATTGCGATGGTTTTCACTGCTTGCTCTCCCATGTCATCGCGCTTGGCCTCCGATAGGCCGAGTGCGCGACGAAGGAGTCCGCAATACTCCACATGCGAGCGAGCCACACAGCCGCTGCACTCATGCTCCACAATGTCGGACGCACCGCTGACATCGGTGACGATCGGCACCACGCCGCAGCTCATGGCCTCGAGCAAAGCGTTTGACATGCCTTCCGACACCGAGGTGGAAAGATAGAAATCTGCGTCCCACAGAAAGGGAAAGACATCTTCGACCGCGCCGGCGAATGTGACCCTGCCGGAAAGGCCCAACCGGGCCGCCTGTTCCTCGAGCGCGGCGCGGCACTGGCCATCGCCCAGGATGGTGAGTTGCGCCTTTGCGTCGGCGGGAAGTGCCGCGAACGCAGCGATCATGTGCTCGAGGCATTTTTCCGGATCGAGGCGGCCAAGGCAGATAAAGCGTCGGCTGCCATCGGCGTTCGGCTCGCGGTGCGGCTTGCGGGGCAGATCGATCCCATTCGGAATCATATGAATGCGATCCGCGCCGATGCCATGTCTCTTCAGATCACCAGCGATTTGGCGGCTATTGGCGATGAAGGCCGTGACGTGACGTTTAATCAAGGCGGACGCCCAGCGACCGATGATTTTCTTTTCGCGCACAACGTCGAGATCGAAACACCGTCCGCCCCGCCCCAATTTTGCGAGAACCGGTTTGCGCAGGAGGGCTCCTGCCAATGCCGCCGGAACAGCGTGAAGTCGGGCATGGATGATATGTACGACATCGAATTCGTCGCGGCGGCGCAGCATCCAGATCACAACCTGGACACACCACGACAGGAACGACAGCATATGCCGCCCGCCCAAATACGGAGCCGCGCGCAAACGAAGGCGATGGATAGGCACCCCGTCGATGGCGGACAGTTTCGGGGTCGAGTGCGACAGTCTGGGTGCCAGAATGGTTGCTGAAACTCCGCTTTCAACCAGCGCCCGAGCAAATCGCCGCGCCTGTTGTTCGCCGCCGCCATATGACTCAGGAAAATAGGTTGGGAGCACGAGCAGAACACGTATGCCTTTCAGCGCATCGATCCCCTTGTCGTCCAGATCGGCGCACTTCACCTCATCCCCGAAACCGGAAAAGTATGCACCGCTAACCAATCCGGCAAGCTGCCCGATCACCGTCAAACGCACAGGCTGCACCCGTTCATCGCGGAACCGCCACATTTCGGACAGGAGGTATTGTTGATACTCCCTTGCTTGCCCGATGCTGGTCAAGGGCCTCGCGGTAAATGGCATCGGTCCGCTTGCCCATCAGCTTGACGTCCCAGTTCGAAAGATCCGTCGCCGCGGCGGCACCTTGGGCGAGGCGGGCCAGTCTTGCACGATCCTCCAGGAGGGCGGCAATGGCGTCGGCCATGGCTGCCAAATCGTCCGCGGGTGTAATCACACCGTTGATACCAGGGCGGAGCACTTCGTGAAGACCTGGCAGATCGCAAGCGACGCAGGGTTTGCCGCCGGCGAGATATTGCATGACCACCCGGGGCAATCCCTCCCGCATGGAACAGAGCAGGCAGAGATCCGCGAGCGCGATCAGCCGCTCGGGGTCGTCCCGATAACCGGTAAAGACCACTTGTCGTTCGAGCCCAAGCCGCTTGGCCCGCGATTCCACGGTCGAGCGAAGCGGCCCGTCGCCCGCGAGCACAAGCACCGCGTCGGGTAACCGGACGGCGACTTTGTTGAAAGCGTCCAGAAATTCCGTGTGTCGCTTGCGTGGCTCGAAAGCCGCGATCATCAAGAGCACGGACGGGCGCGGCGCGTCCGGGGTCAAGCGCAACAAATCGCGCCAACGGTCGGGCGGACCGGCGTTGCGAAAACGATCGAGATCGAATCCGGAATGGACGACATAATGTTTGTCTGGATGTCCCACTCCTGCGCTCAAGCATAAGTCGCGGATGCCCTCGCTCACACTGATGAACGCACTGGTGACTGGCGCTGCCAGCTTTTCCAAGGCGAGATAAGCAAACCGCTCGGCGACGCCGACATTGACAAAAGGCACGATATGCACGCCATGAACGATCGCTGGAACTCCCGCCGCCCATGCGGCGAGCCGCCCGAGAATGCCTGCCTTGCTGGTGTGCGTATGCACGATGTCGGCATTCAAGGCGCGGAATTTCCGGGTGAGCGCCAACAATGCCCGCATGTCGGAGACAGGCGAAATGGACCGAGTCAGGCCCGGGACGCCAATGAGTTCCACCCGCGGGTCCACTTTAGCTATGATTTCCGGCTGGACCGTCTCGCCATGTAGCAGGACAACATCATGCCCCCCTTGCGCGGCCCAATTGCAGGAATGGACAGTGTTCTCATCAGCACCGCCATTGATGAGACGGGTAATGACATGAGCGATACGCAGTCGACGCCCCAAGTCAATCTTGCCTTCCGCGTCCTGTGCTTTCATATCGCCGCACCGATCGCGCTGAATCGTTGGGTGCGTTCCCACGCCCAGCCGCGCTTTTGGTCCATGCGTCCCGATATCGGTGCTACTGCATTGGAGTGACATGCCACGCCTCGGTGGGTGCATGCCGTATGGAGATGAACCCCGAATCCTAAGTGTGCCCTTCCTTCTTGGGCCATGGCACATGCAGTCCGTAAGGAGGGTTATTCCAACGGCTTCCAGTCGATCAGATCTAACTTGTTGGATTTAAACGTCTCAGAGAACTGCCGCTGTTACCCCGGGCACAGCGGAGTGATTATTTTGTGGTATACCTTGTACCAATACTTCTGCCTCACCGCGTTTGCGCGAAATCGGATCGGAACCGGTCGTTCAAAAAGGTAGTGAAAGCAAGGGTTTAAGGGCCTATGGGAGGGGCCGGACCCGCAGCTTGCGGATTTTTTCGCGTGCTCCACGTTACTTATTGTCGATGTGCGGCGGCAGCTGGTTGAGGCGCGCGAGCGGGCAGTCGATCAAGACATTGTCCCTCCCCGAGAAGCCAGCTTGGTTCGATCGCTCTGCAAGTGCCAGCGGAGACTTACTCCTCGGTTACAAACGAGACCACCTCATCAATCGGCCTGCGCGGCGACCTGGCAAATCTGATGGCAGTACCTGCCATACGGCCAAGGGCGACACATGCAATCAATCTCTCGCCTGCTCGAATTCGACCTACGTCACGAATTTGCCGTTCAACTCGACTATCGACCGCAAGATTGAGTGGGCAAGCCACGAGCCGAAGTGCCTCCGCGGCCAACAGGAAATGCATTAGGAACAGCGCACCATCGACATAAATCTGGTTTCGTTGATTGCTTCCTCGCCAGGCCCTTGTGTCTGACGTGACAATGGCCAGGTTTGATATGGACTGTGAAAAGCCTCGCGCCCCGCCCTGCAGGGCGAGTATCTGATCGATTTGATGACGGCCCTGGTAGAGGTATACTCTTGTCGCCTGCCTGTTGCATTGGGATGGCGCACCTTGCGCCAAGCGTACCAACTCCAGCAACGTGGTGCGATCTATTAATTGTTCGTCAAAGTATCTAACCGAGCGACGACACTGAAGTCCTTCCAGGAGTGTGAGGGCTGGCCCCCCAATTGGCAGAACGGCGCTTTGAACCCCGCCGGTCAAGGCGACTCCATCAAGCCCATTGAAACGCTCGACGAATTGACGAACTTTCTCAACAAAGGGCTGCTCAGGCTCTCCTGGTGGATGAAGGTCAACGTAGGCGCGAAGTGCGCCGACAGCCATTTCAAGCGGAAACGCCCCTAGCGAGGTGTCGTAGGAGGACACCTCATTCATAAGTCGCTTGATTTTTTCCTGGCCAAAACCGGGCTTCCTGTCCTTTAGAGAAAGGCCCTTCTCAATCGAGTGAGCGTCCACGATTATTCGGTAATATAGCCGCTCTTTCTTTGGAACCAGCAGCGAATCCCCGTTGTAACGTAGGTAATTTCCAACGTCATATACGTAGGAGATGATTACCTTCGCTTGAGTAGACAGAAAAATTTGCAGCTTTCGAAGCATTTTTCTAACATCTTGATTTGTTATTTTACTTGGCCGCAGGCAGGGCCCTGTCCAGAAACGTACGGCCAATCTCAGCTAGTTCGCGGAACCGGTTGTCTAGCTTCATGTAGTCGTGAACAAGTTTTCCGAGGTTTTCGCACATGTCCAGCAAATTGTCCCTGGCACCCTTGCGGTGAATACACACGTACTGAGAGGGAATGCCCATCAGCGTCATCAAAGCTTCATTCTTAGTGGGGAAGCCGATGGCGGGTCGCCGACTGTCCAGGCAAATTAACGGGCACCGGTTCCGCAGAGCAAATAGTGCCCCATGCATGCGCTCTGACAAGCAGTAGGAGAATTGTGATGCCAGATTTGCCCACTCGAGGGGATTTATAGGCTTTTCGGTGAGATCGATGTCTGCGAGGTGATTGCGATCCGAGACCGATACAATCTGGACGCCGCGCGCCCGCAGAGAGGTTGTGGCCTCTGCATAGAGCTCGTGCTGGCCGGCTATCACCAACGCCCGGGGCCGATTGAAATCCACGCCCCAGGAAGCCAGTTTTACGCGCAGGCTTTCATGAGTGGCATTCGAAGTTAGATCGTGAGTGACTGTCGGGTCTGGGGTCAATGTCACACGATCCGCGAGGCTTGGATCTGCCCAGAGGACCATCTCACGTGTCCGCTCGTCCCGCACGCCGATCGCGACAAATTCGTTCAGGCATTTGGCCATCAAGTATCGATTGCGGCGCGGCATTTCGGTCCATTTGGTGCTGCTGCCGGTGCTCGCCGCATATGCTATCTTCGAGCACGCCACTTCTGGCCAGTAGACATTGGGAAATGGGGGACATAGTGGGTTGGTCTGAAGCTTGATCAGCCCACCGAGACGGGAGACGTAGTCGATCTTCCAAACCTCATCGCTACCCACCACAACCGCATCATAGCGGTCGCTTACGTAGCGAAACGTTGGTGACCTATCCTCCGAGTAGAACCTCTTGGGGCTGAGCATCAGTCCATCGGCGAAGGCGGCAAGCGTTCGCTGGCGTGCGTTTGTCGCCGGCCCATAGCCAGTCTCCAGTCGTCTTGGATAGCGGTGGTCCACGATCTCCGCCGGCGAGCCGGGACGCAGGTCCGAAATGCAGCGTTGGAGGGCGAGGCTCTGAAGCTGCGCCCCCTCGTTGTAACCGGTGTGCAAAGTTAGTGTGCCAATCAACATTTAGCAGGTCCGTTGCTATCAACGGCAAGTTGTCCCGTCAAGTAAAGTATCACACCAGTACGTAGGCAACAATTGCCTCCTCTGCCGAATTGTATTTAACGATCTTCAAGGAATAGAGGCTGTTTTCAGGAGCGTTTGACTTTGACATACCTTCCGACACCGAGGTGGAAAGATAGAATTCAGCCTCCCACAGGGATGGAAAGACATTTTCGACCGAGCCAGCGAAAGTGACCCTGCTGGAAAGGCCCAACCGGGCCGCCTGTTCCTCGAGAGTGGCGCGGCATTGGCCATCGCCCAGTATGGTGAGTTGCGCCTTTGCCTCGGCGGGAGGTGCCGCGAACTCGTCGATCATGTGCCCGAGCGTTCCGGACTAAGATGGCCAAGGCAGATAGAGCGTCGACTGCCATCGGCGTTCGGCTCGCGGCGCGGATTGCGGGGCAGATCGATCCCATTCGGAATCGGCTTTCAATCGGTCAGATTTAGCTGGCCGGATTTAAGCGACTTAGAGACGGGTCGCTGTTACCTCGGGCACAGCGGAGCGATTTTATCGTGATAAATTATGTACTGGAACTTCTGCGTTTGCGCGGAACCAGACTCGTTCAAAGAAGTCAAGGCAACGCTCCAAGGACCGGGCGCTTACCCGTCAGGAGATGGGAGTCATGGGAGGGGAGAACCAGCAGCTTGCGGATCTTTCGCATGCCCCAAAGCTACTTCTTGTCGATGTCCGCCGGCAGCTGGTTGAGGCGCGCGAGCGTGCATTGGATCAAGACATTGTCTCTTCCCTGGTCGGCGGATCCAACGGGGACTGAGTCGAGAAGCATCCTGGCTTGGTTCGCCATAGCCGGCGAGCTGGCCCTCTTCATCGCGCTGGTCTATCTCCTCAGGCTCGAGACTGATGCGCTTGTCCGCGTCCTGCTCGTTGCCCTCGCCGGCTGGTGCGTGCACTACTTCCTGCCACAGCGTTACCGGCTGCCGTTTTTCGTGCTGCTCTCGTTCGCGGCTATCGCCGCAGTCTTCGCGAACCTTGGGCCCAACTGGCACCACTGGAGATTTGAGGGTCTCATCGATGCCGCCTGGATCGCCGCCATTGGGCTCGTACTGATCGGCATTGTCCACCTACCGATCGCTTTTGGATGGAGAGTGCTGGCTCTGGTTGGCGCCGGTTGCGGGCTCGCCGCCGCACGAATGGACTGGATTGCGACCCCGTGGACGGGCGCCGCCTGGCCCGTGCTCGCTTCCATGTTCATGTTCCGTCTCATTGTCTATGCGTACGAAATGCGGCGTGACCAGAGGATGGCGACGGTTTCGGAACGTCTCGCGTATTTTTTCATGTTGCCGAACGTGTGCTTCCCGCTCTTTCCGGTCGTAGATTTTAGAACTTTCCGCAGCAGCTACTACAATGCTGACCGGCACTACATCTATCAAACGGGCATTCAGTGGATGTTTCGCGGCGCTGTCCATTTGATATGCTACCGCGTCGTATATCAGCGATTTGTTATCGATGCTGCGGACGTACACAATCAGATTGATCTTTTGCAATTCATCATATGGCCATTTTTACTTTATTTGAAGGTTTCAGGAACTTTTCACATAATCACGGGTATGCTGCGTCTATTTGGGTTCAATCTTCCAGAAACCCACAATCTTTACTTCCTTTCCTCAAGCTTTACAGATTTCTGGCGTAGAATAAACATATATTGGAAGGACTTCATAATGAAGATTGTGTACTATCCCCTTTATTTTCGTTTTCGACGCTGGGGAGAGAGTGTAGCGGTTGTCAGCGCGACCCTCCTGGCGTTCCTCGCGACCTGGCTGCTGCACAATTATCAGTGGTTCTGGTTGCGTGGCACCTGGGTATTCACCTGGAACGACTTCCTCTTCTGGATGATCCTGGCCGTGCTCGTGACGGTCAACGCCCTCTATGAAATGCGGCACGGTCGCGCGCGGCGCCTGCGTGGCGGGGCACTCAGCTGGAACGGTGCGCTGCAAACTGCTGGCCGGACCATCGGCGTGTTCGTCGTCATCTCGCTCCTTTGGTCGTTTTGGAGCGCGAGCTCGGTCCCGCAATGGTTATCGGTCTTCGAAACCGTGGGCGTGGAAGGCCCTAGCAAAACAACGCCCGCCCTCGTGCTGCTTACGGTAGCAGCCATCATTGGCATTCCTGCCCTTGCGCTCGCGCGGGGCATCGCCGACCGGCAGTACAGTTTCCGGCGGTCGGTTGCGTCGGTCGGTGTCTGCGGATTGATCGCGGTTTGCATCTCGCTCCCCGGCGTTCGCGATCGCCTCGGCGAGACGGTCAGCACCGCAATGGCCGACATTAGAGCGCCGAACCTGAATAGCCGCGACAACGCGAACCTGGAGCGCGGCTACTACGAGAACCTCGTCAATGTCGGCGCATTTAACCCAGAACTCTGGGTTGTCTATGGCCAACGACCACCCGACGGATGGGAAGGGTTAAACGAGTCGCCGCTGATCGAGTTCACGGGTGCGCTTCCCACGACCTATCTGCGTCCGATCTCCCAGGCAGACTTTAAGGGAACGCGGGTCCACATCAACCGCTGGGGCATGCGCGATAAGGACTACGAAAAGCTTCCTTCTCCCGGCACCCTGCGAATAGCAATCGTCGGCTCTTCGCACGTCTTCGGTGCGGGCGTCGCGGATGAGGAGACTTTCGAGGGCCTGCTGGAGCAGCGGCTGAATGAACAGGCGGCCGACAGCGGGTATCGACACTACGACGTGTTGAACTTTGCCATCGGGGATTATTCCAGCCTGGACATACTGGCCATCATCGAGGATCGGGTGCTTTCATTCAAACCAAATTACATTTTCTACTTTGAGCACAGCGGGCTTGTTCCGCGAATGATAGAGAAGTTCGTGAAAGCAATCCAGAATGGCTCCGCATATCGCTACGACTTTGCGCGCGACATTGTACGCGAAAGCGGAATAGATACCAGCACCGACCCCGACGTGCTTACAAGAGAGCTCAATCGCCACGAGGAAAGACTTCTGCGTGTGATCTATTCTCGAATCGTCGAAACCGCGAAACGAGAAGATATTGGGGTCTCTTGGATCTATCTTCCCAGGCCGGACGAGAGGACCAGTCCCGAGCTGGAGAGGCGCCTCGCTGCCGAGGCTGGATTCAACGTTCTCGATCTTTCCGGTGTGTATGACGGGTATGATTGGCGGACCCTTCTTGTGGCACCTTGGGACAAACACCCAAACGCCACCGGCCATAGGCTCATCGCGGAAAAGCTTTACGAGGTCCTGCAGCAACACCAGGATCTAATTCCCCTGAACCTGGCGGTTGCTCCGCCAAAGGAGGAC
>NZ_RZSX01000430.1:0-5312 GCF_004023105.1 Mesorhizobium sp. M5C.F.Ca.IN.020.32.2.1
ATAACATTTTCTTCACCGGCGCCGGCCCGCTCCAGTTCATGGGCGACAATCTCCGCCTGACGCTGTTTGTGAGGCAGCGCTCGACCTGCGACGGCAGCATCGAAAACGCGGTGGTGGCCAAGATCGTCGGCAGCCGCGCCGACATGCTCAGGATCGCCGCCGGAATCATCCTTGGCTGCAATCAGGTGTCCACGCCAAGAGATCGGGTGAAAGCTACTTTCGTGGAATTTCTGGAGGCGCCGAGGGAGCGGCACTGATCATTGCGCAAGCGAAACGATGCCCGGCCGCTTCGGTGGCCGGGCATCGCCCTTAAGGCCGTTGGCCTTCCGGGAATTTCGCGAGCACGTCTGCGGGCTGGGATGCACGCAAAAAATGCCTCCACCTCGTTCATCAGTTCTCGCGAACCGATCGTCGCGCCCTCGATCTCGAAGATCAGCGATTTGTCGCCAACACTGACAAAACTGTTATAAGGGCCATCGACAGGACCGCGACGAGCTGACTTTTCCTGTTTGGCAAACGGCATCCTAACTTTGGCCAACTGCTCTTTCAAAGCGGCGGCCTCAGAGGCGATCTTGCTCGAAAAGCATTGCTTGTGTTGCGTCATCGTTCGAATGATTTCGTAAGCACCCAACGTCCAAAACCAAAAAAAGTCATACGCCTTCATGATATCCGGGCCGGGATCCTTCTGGTCTAGAGCCGCCTTGATCTCCAAAGCCATTCGCCGGAGCGACTGGAGCTGAGTCACTGTGTAGATTGAAAAAGCCTTCAGCGGATTGCGCCGGTACTGAAGGCGAAATGCTTCGCCGTTGGCGAGTTCGAACTGCTGGGCGTCGAGCGCGAGGCCGGCAAGCCGGCATTCGCCCTGATGGGCGAGATTGGCACGCGCAAATATATTGGATCGGCCTTCATCAATCCTAGCCGGGCGATCCGCGAGCGCCTATGGAAGCGCGTCCAGGAGCATGCCGGGCCGCCCCCGAAGGGGATGAAGCGACCGGCGACGCAATGGGTCAAGCCGGGGCTAATCGGTCGCGTGAAGCACCTGCGCGGCGAGGAAGACCTTCGGCATGCCTCGCTACAGGATTTTCGGGAGAAAGACTAAGAAGAGGCGGTGGTGTCTCAGTTTGAAATAATCGCACGCGCCGCATCGGCAGCCCGGTCCAGCAGGATTCTATATCGCCGCTGTCCTATCTCGCGTCGATATTCTGCGAGGAACCAGATTTGTACGTCCTCCGGAGAGGCCCCATCAACGCGCTTCATTTCAAATTGGACCACGATTTTTGCATCGATAAGCACAACGTATTCGCCATCGTATTGGTCCGGTATGTCTTTCATCAAATGAAAGACAGTGCCGCTCAATCCGAGTGAGGAGACGGCCTTAATCAGGGCTAAGTCGCGAGCGGATTCGTCAGGCCGGAGCCTCAGCGGTTCGACATCGTACCGGCCGCCGGGCCTAGCTGGCTCGTGAGGTCTCGCACTCGCCGGCTGGAGCGAATTATAGGCGATTTCATGCACCATTGCTAATTTAGTAAAATGGTCACGTTCCGTTCCCCTAGCCGCCAGATCGGACGGAGCTAGACTCGAATTTGTGCGTAAACCAGTGATTGCCGGCGGCCGGCTAGAATCTATTCCTCCGATGATGCCCACCTTGGTCGCCAAGCCGCCCAAAGGCGACGACTGGATGCATGAAGCCAAGTTCGACGGCTACCGCTCCCAGATCATCGATCAGAATTGGAGGCTGCGCAAATGAACCTCATTGAACAATTAGCTCGTAAACTAAGTCATGATCGTCGCGCAATGGCGCTGATGGAAAAGCTAGCTGGGCAGTTAAGTAAAACCAAGCGTTTCAAGCTCGCGACCGAGCAACTCATCAGCCAAGAACGCCCCGGCAGCTCGGCCCGATTCATCCCCTTAGCCAGACACCATAACGTCTTGTTTGTTTGTCCCTCCCAGTCAAAGAATGCCGCGCCGGTTCCACCTCAACATCTGTGGGAAGGATACGCCCAGACTGAATTAGACTATTTGAAATGCGGACAAGATGACGTGGCACAAATGATTTGCATCCTCAATGAAGTCGGGCAACCGCCTATTCCGTTGACACGCGTGCTCGATCTCGGATGCGCCAGTGGCCGTATGCTGCGATTTCTTCCGCGAGACGAGACATCAGAGCATTGGGGCCTCGACATTAATGCCGAGCATATCGCCTGGTGCCAGGAACACCTTAATCCGCCGATGCTCTTCGCAACCAACACCACAGCACCGCATCTTCCATTTGAAGACAGCACCTTCGACTTGGTTTACTGCGGATCCGTTTTCACGCATATATCCGAATTGGCTGAGGCGTGGCTCCTCGAAGTTCGGCGCGTTCTCCGTCAGGACGGTTATGCATATATCACCATTCATACTCGGCAGACGATTGATCTTCTGCGAACGAAGTATCGCGATGATCCACTTTTCTCTGACCTACTTGCAGAACTGAACTCCAACTTCGCCGAAAATAATCCTGATGGAGCCGAGTGGTCGGTGTTTACCTTCGGCGCTGACCCGAACTCTCAGGTGTTTTATGACGTCCCTTCCTTGGAGCGGCGGTGGGGCCGGATCATACCAGTTGTCGCTGTGAAGGAGCAGGCGCACGATCATCAGGCCGCAGTGGTTATGCGAAAATGAGATATACAGCCGCCGTGATGTGAAGGAGCTTTATGACCCCACGGTCACGCTGAAGTTGCGGCGCGGCAGAACCAACTCGCGGACCAGTATCTGGAAACGCTATTGGATGACTGGATTACCGGTCAACTCCAAAAAGCTTGTAGTGTTATGGCGCGCTGTCAATAAGCCCTTGTTGACCGGAACGTCACGCGGCGGCCAATGTAGATTTCGTCCGCCTCGACGGTCTTGCCGTCGCCGCCCATCCGCATGAAGTCATCCGAGCGCATTGCCTCGCGATGCGCTTAAAAACGTGCTCTTCGTTGATGCAGCCAAGGGAGACTGGGAGGAGCCGGAACCGGTTCGCGCATGGCGTGAGGAAATCAAGAGAGAAAAAGCGCAAGTCCAGGCCGCGTGGGAAGAATGGTCAGCCCTGAGAGACGAGCGGAACCGCGAGCACAACTATGATGCCCTAGAAGAGGCATTCAACGCGGTTTGCAGCGAGGAGTGGGAAATCGGCATGCGCATTTGCGCGATCCCTGCCAACACGCTTGAAGGCATGATGGTAAAGCTTCGTGTGAGCGACAGATTGGGACTGGAGGATTTTGAAGATCCAAACGAGGCCTTCCTATCGATCGCCGCCGACATCAAGCGCCTTTCAGGGGAGGCATGACGAGACCACGAGGCTCAAAGGCCCGCTGCCTTTCCCAGGTGGCGGGCCTTTTGCTCTACTGGAGGCCGGCGTACGCAATCCTCGTCTTTTCGTGGCCAACAAGGAACGTCCACTTGTGATCGAAAACGTTATGTGACTGCTTCCAATCCGCAGGAATCTGTCCGTACAGTTCTGATGCGGCCGGCGTCAAAAGATACACCACCGACTGGCGATCTTCGGTAGTGCGGCAAAAGAGTGCCATCTCCTCGGGGCTACCGTTAGCGATAAACAGCCGCTCGAATCGGTCCTGAATGTCATCGTGCCCCGAATAGGGGACACTGCATTGCACGAAGTTCATGGATGTTTCCCCTCATTATCTCGGCATCTGTAGCCCTAGATGTAGCCCTGAAGCTAGTTCGCCAACGGTGGCGATGGCTGCAAACTCGACTAAGTCTTTGAAATTGTTGGCTCCCCGGGCCGGATTCGAACCAGCGACCAACCGGTTAACAGCCGGTTGCTCTACCACTGAGCTACCGGGGAACAGAGGCTCTCATGTGAGTGGCGCAGCCTATAGCAAACCCGTTTCGGCTTTGCAAAGAAGCATTTCATATTTTTCGGCGCTTTTTCGCGCGACGATTTCTAGCAATCATGTGCGCGCGTCCTCATATGAGCCGTCTGACGGGGGCGCGGAACCGAAAACGTGGTTGCGGCTTTTCGTCAGCTGGTGCTTTTACTTTGCCCGAATGGACCACCGACCAGACATGAGCGCAGCAAGCCACAACCATCCACCGGCACGGAAAATATCGGTCTTCGGCCGTCAGTTCACCATGCCGCGCTCGCGCGGCCTCAGGATTGCGATCGGCGTCGTGCTGATCTTCGGCGGCATTCTCGGCTTCCTGCCGATCCTGGGATTCTGGATGATACCGATCGGATTGCTGGTGCTCTCCTACGAGTTCGCCTTGGTACGCCGCCACCGGCGCCGGCTTGTCGTGTGGTGGGAACGGCGGCGGCGGCCGAACTGACGGTTTGCACCCCGTGGCAAGCCTCTGTGAAGGGGCGGTCTTTCCGGCTCGACTCAACCCGGCTGATGCCCGGCGCGCTTTTTTCCGGCCCTTGCAACTCCTTCAAAATGGCGGACCTTCTGCTTACCCGACGTGAGGTCCAGGCCCTGGGCTTCCCTTTGCAAAATTCCGTACTTAACAGTTAACTAATATTTTGATTGCAGCATGCGTGTCGACGACGCGATGCGTGAATCATGGTCGAGGGGAAACCGTCCGGAATGCACCATGGCCGCTTGACGGCATTTTCGCCGCAACCTATTGGAACCGGGTGGAACGCCGGGAGCAATGAGGCCTCGTGGCGGAGTGGTTACGCAGAGGACTGCAAATCCTTGCACCCCGGTTCGATTCCGGGCGAGGCCTCCAAAGGCCCAAGCTCCCGCGCACCCAGCGCCAGGGGGCTTGAGTTCCGGTCGAAATGAGCCGCGGTCTTGGCGCGGCAAGCAGATTGGTTTTGGGCGGATTGGTTGGAACATGAGCGCTGATTTTGCCGAACGTCGGGTGAAGATGGTCGATGGCCAGATCCGCACCACCGACGTGACCAGCGCGCCGCTGCTCGAGGCGCTGCTTGTCGTGCCGCGAGAGGCCTTTGTTGCCCCCGGCCAGCGCGATCTAGCCTATATCGACGAAGACATCCGCATTGCCAATGCAGCGGATGGCCCCCGCTACCTCATGGAGCCTTCGCCGCTGGCCAAGCTGATGCAGCTGGCCGAAATCGGCCCTGGCGATTCGGCGCTCGATGTCGGCTGCGGCAACGGCTATGCGGCGGCGATCCTGTCGCGGCTGGCAAAGTCCGTCGTTGCGCTGGAAAGCGATCCGGCATTGGCCGAGACCGCCATGTCGACTCTTTCGGCGCTTGGCTGCGACAATGTCAGCGTGGTCACGGGACCGCTGCCGGATGGCCATGCCGCGGGAGCACCCTACGATGTCATTTTCATCGGCGGCAGCGTGGAGAAAGTGCC
>NZ_RZSX01000431.1:0-5281 GCF_004023105.1 Mesorhizobium sp. M5C.F.Ca.IN.020.32.2.1
GTGTTGGCACTGGAGCCGGCCAGCGAACGGACGGCGCTCTCGGCTGCCTCGCGCGCCGTGCTGAGGATGGAATCGCGGGTGCCAGCCAGCGACTTCTCGATTTCGTTGAGACGGGGGCTGATGTCCTCGAATTCCGGCAGTGGCGTGCCGGGCTTCGAAAGATGCGCCGACAGACCGGCGACTTGCGCCTCCAAGCTGCGGATCAGGGCCGGGTCGATGCCGGCGACTTGTGCCGCGGATGAATCCAACCGGCTTGAAATATCTTCGAGGCGGCCTTCCAGGCCACGGATCGCCGCTTCGCTTGCGGAATCGGGAACGCGCGTTTCCATGCGCTGGGCCAGCGCGCTGAAGCGGGCGTCGATGGCGTCCATGATGCCGGGCCCGTCGATCTGCGGCACACGTTGGTCCAGCCTGTCGACGACTTCGTCCAGCCGGCGCTCGAGATCACGAAACAGCATGTTGCCTTGTTCGATCGCGTCGCCTTGGCGGCGCTCTATCATGCCGGACAGCACGTCGAAACGTTGCTCCAGCCCCTGGAAGATGTAGTCGGCATCCGGCATGGCAGGCGCCCTGTCGATCTTGTCGGCAATGAGCGCGATCTGCTTGTCGAGACGCTCCATCGCCTGCTCCGGCAAATTGGCCCGGCCGGCAAGATCATCGACCCGGCTCGACAGCATGTTGAGGCGGTCAATAATCTCGCCGCTCGGGTGAACTTGCGTGACTTCCTCGATCTGCTGGGCAAGCGAGGCGATTCGCTTCTCGATTCGTTCGAGGGGTTCGGGGTCGATTGAATTGGCTTGCGCGGCGACGGTGGATGCGACGATAGCGCGGGAAATCTCGTCCAGCCGCTCGTCGATCATACCGAATGTTCCGCTGCCGCGATTGTCCTGCTGCCTGGCGAAATGATCGACGGCACCGGCAAGCGTGCGGACCTTTTCTTCGAGCGACCGCAGCGACAGTGATTCCGGCAAATTGTTGACGGCATTGCTGATCTGTTCGAGCCGGTCGGTCAGCATCGAAAGACCGGGTGCGTCGGACCGCTTGCGCTGATCGGCATCGACACGGTCCTCGAACGCGGTCCAGCGGCGGTCGAAATCGTCCCAGCGGCGCCCGACCGCCTGCACGCTCTCCTCGCGCGCCAACGTGTCGAGCGCGGCCTTGACCTGCTCCAGCTCGAGCCGGAGCATGTTGACGCTTCTGTCGTCGCTCTTTTCAGCAAGGGTCTGGATGGCGCCGGAAAGCCGCTCGAACTCGACGCCAAGTTCGGCGCTGCCTTTGCCGCCCCCCGATTGGCCACCCGGCTGGGCGCTTGCCTGGAAAGCCCGCTCGATGTCCTTGCGCAGCGCTTCGAATTCGCGCTGCAGGCCGGCGGTCATCTGGTGGCGCAGTTCCTCGCGCAGACCGCGCAATTCGCCGGCGATCTTGCCGACCACAGCGACGCCGTCTTCTTGGCCGCGGACGCGGTCGATGTCGCGGGCGATCGCCTGGTAACTCTGGTCGAAGGTAGCCGGCGCCGGGCTTTTCGGCGGCTGTGCGAGGCGCGGATCCTCATAGGGTCGGGCGCTGGCATAGCGCGGCTCCGCGCTCGGCCGGCGCGGATCGAGACGCTCGCTCATGTCCTCGCGCGTCCGCTCCAGCCGCTGCTCCAGCGTTTCCAGGGAACGGTTGAGCTGTTCAAGCGTGGTGTGCGGCCTGCGCTGCCTGCCGGCGTTGAGTGTATCGAGATAGGACCGCTTGCTGTTCATCGATGCGCCCGTTCAGAATTACTGCTGGCTTATGACCAGCTTCCCAAAGTCCTGCCGGAAACGAAGGCGGCCGCGCGGCTTAGCTACGGCGGAAGACCAACTTCCCGGGTTTCACCCGCGCTCCGAAAAACCGTGAAAAATTCGCTACAGAATAAACACGGGTAACCGACATGCGCACATTTCGCCCAACGTGGTAAACAACGCGTTAACTAAGCTTAAGAAGTTACAACGTGTTGGCGGGCCGCCTAAAGCGCCGCCGGGCCATGCGGTGCCGGATGCGGCAAAAGTTCCTCCCCACAACGCCCTTGCTTCGTGAGGCGGCTATCGGTATACAATTGACGTAAACGTAAAGATGCAGACTGTGCCGTTTGCGATTTGTTTGTTGAAACCACGAGTGGAAGCACGCCCCCGCTTCCACTCAGGCGACGCAAGGTGCGGGACCGCGACGCCACCAGATGGGGAAGCCAGTGACCATGAAACTTGTTTCGCCCGGCGAAGCCGCGGCCAATACCAATAACATGTCTGATAAAGCCGGCGAGGATCTTGTCCGCATCGGCGAAATGGCCAAGAAATACGGAGTTACGCTGCGCACGCTGCGTTTCTACGAGGACAAGGGCCTTCTCAATCCGCAGCGCGACGGCTCGACCCGTCTCTACACGCGCCGCGACAAGGCCCGGCTGAAACTGATCCTGCTCGGCCGCAAGGTCGGATTTTCGCTGCGTGACGTCAAGCAGATGATGGATCTGTATGACCCGACAGGCTCCAACACCAAGCAGTTGCGACTGGCGCTCGACAAGTCGGAGAAGCAGCTTGCCCGTCTGCAGAAGCAGCGGGCGCTGATCGACGACGCCATCAACGAGTTGAGCAACTCGATGGCGGCGGTCCGTCAGATGCTAAGCGAACGTGCGGCGCCGCAGGCCAGCGTCGCCGGATAATTCGATCTCGCCGGCTTCCGGTGACCGGGCTTCTGACGAATGAGAGCCGTGTGGCCTTGGCCGCGCGGCTCTTTCTGTCTTCCGGCTGCGTCGGGATGACTGCATTTCAATTTGTTCCGCACTGGCTTCAACGGTGTAGCGCCGCTACGCTCACGGGGTGAGGCTTCGGGAAAATTTGTCGCTTAAAAAAATTGACGTTTACGCAAACGTCAACTTTTGCTATCCCCGACCTGAACATTGGTCCGCATGCTGTCCCTGACTTCTTCTTGGGGCTTGATTTCGGGCCAAGGCCGCATGGTGGAGGAAAACGCATGCCGATCTACAGGGCGCCGGTCCAGGACACACTGTTTGTGCTGAACGAGGTACTGGGCTACCAACGCTATTCCAACCTTCCCGGATTTTCCGACGCGACGTCGGATGTGGTCGAGGCCATCCTCGCCGAGGGCGCCAAGCTCGCCGAAAACGTCATGCAGCCGCTGAACCGCGTCGGTGACATGGAAGGTTGCGCGCGCCATGAC
This sequence comes from Mesorhizobium sp. M5C.F.Ca.IN.020.32.2.1, assembly GCF_004023105.1. Lineage (NCBI taxonomy): Bacteria > Pseudomonadati > Pseudomonadota > Alphaproteobacteria > Hyphomicrobiales > Phyllobacteriaceae > Mesorhizobium > Mesorhizobium sp. M5C.F.Ca.IN.020.32.2.1. Next base: position 3,199 of record NZ_RZSX01000431.1, read on the forward strand.
GATGGCTCAGTGAGGACGCCGAAAGGCTTCAAGGAGGCCTTCGACCAATATCGCGATGGCGGCTGGATGGGACTGGCCGCACCCGTCGAATTTGGCGGCCAGGGTCTGCCTTACGCGGTGCATACCGCTGTTTCCGAATACATGGTTTCGGCCAACATGTCGCTGATGATGTATCCCGGCCTGACGCAGGGCGCGATCGCGGCGATTATTACTCACGGCACTGACGAGCAGAAGGCGATCTGGCTGCCGAAGCTGGTCGAGGGCGCCTGGACAGGCACCATGAACCTGACCGAGCCGCATTGCGGCACCGATCTCGGCCTGCTGCGCACTAAGGCGGTTCCCAATGGCGACGGCACCTACAGGATCTCAGGCCAGAAGATATTCATATCGGCCGGCGAGCACGACATGTCGGACAACATCGTCCACCTCGTGCTGGCCCGCATTGAGGGCGCACCGGAAGGCGTGAAGGGCATTTCGCTGTTCATCGTGCCGAAGCTCAAGCTCGATGCATCAGGCAATCCTAGCGAGAAGAACACCGTGTCCTGCGGCTCGATCGAGGAGAAGATGGGCATCCATGGCAATTCGACCTGCGTCATGAACTATGACGAGGCGCAAGGCACGCTGCTCGGCGAGGCCAATGGCGGGCTGAAGGCCATGTTCACGATGATGAACGAAGCCCGGCTCGGCGTCGGCCTGCAAGGGCTGTCTCTGTCGGAGGTCGCCTACCAGAACGCTGTGTCCTATGCCAAGGATCGCCTGCAGGGTCGCTCGTTGTCCGGGCCGAAGGCGCCGGACAAGAAAGCCGATCCGATCATCGTCCATCCCGACATCCGCCGCAGCCTGATGACCATGAAGGCCTTCAACGAGGCCGGCCGCGCGCTGGCGCTGTGGACGGCGATCAAGTCGGACATCGCTCACCGTGCCAGTGACGACAAGGACCGCCAGGCTGCCGACGACTACACCGGCCTGATGACGCCGGTGGTCAAGGGCGTGCTCACCGACAAGGGTTTCGACCACGCGGTGATGGCGCAGCAAGTGTTCGGCGGCCACGGCTACATCGAAGAGCACGGCATGAGCCAGTTCGTGCGCGATGCTCGCATCGCCATGATCTACGAAGGCGCCAACGGCATCCAGGCACTCGACCTCGTCGGCCGCAAGCTGGCCTTGAATGGCGGCCGCGCCGTGCAGGCCTTCTTCAAGGAGGTCGGCGAATTCTGCGAGGAGAACCGCACCGACGAGAAGATGGCGCCTTTCACCAAGGCGCTGAAGAAGGGCCTCAACGATCTGCAGGCGGCGACGATGTGGCTGATGCAGAACAGCATGGCCAAGCCCGACAACGCCGGCGCCGCCTCAACCGACTACATGCATCTCTTCGGCCTTGTGGCGCTGGGCTACATGTGGGCGCAGATGGCCAAGGCAGCCGGGGCGAAATTGGCGAGTGGCGCCAATGGGCCTTCGACCTTCTACGACAGCAAGCTTGTGACGGCGCGCTTCTTCATGGAGCGGATCATGCCGGAAACGTCGGCGCACGTCGCCCGCATCTCCAGCGGCGCCGAGACATTGATGGCACTGCCAGCGGAAGCGTTCTAAGCTCGACAGCGTCGGTACAGCCGGCCTTAACCTGTCGATACACGGAGGAAATCGTGGCGACAAATCCTGCCGAAGTGCTTGCTTTGCCCAAACCCGCCTGGGCGGCGGATGAGGTCGGCATGCTCTACGACATGGCGCACCGCTTCATGTCGGAAGAGATCGCGCCGCGCTATGACGAGTTCGAGATGAACGAGATGGTCGACCGCGAGTGCTGGCTAAAGGCGGGGGCGGCCGGTCTGCTCTGTGCCTCGATGCCGGAGGAATATGGCGGCTCGGGCGGTACATTCGCGCATGAGAGCGCCATCATCGAGGCGATCGGCCACGTCGGCGTCGACGGTTTCGGCATCGGCCTGCACAATTCGATTGTCGCCCCTTATATCCTCCATTATGGCTCGGAGGAGCAGAAGAAGAGATGGCTGCCGAAACTGGCGACCGGCGAGCTGATCGGCGCCATCGCCATGACCGAGCCCGGCGCCGGCTCCCACCTGCAGGG
>NZ_RZSX01000432.1:0-5273 GCF_004023105.1 Mesorhizobium sp. M5C.F.Ca.IN.020.32.2.1
GTCACCGGGAAGCTGATCGGCCACATCGGTCATGGCGCGATGGAATCATATTCGCTCCCGCCAAGCCAGCGGTTTTGCTCATCCCGCCGAGCTCGGACGCCAGGTTTTTTGCGGCATCCGCCAGTCGATGCCTTCTAGCAAATAGCCGAGCTGCGCGGGCGTGATCACCACCGTGCCATCGGCCGATGGCCAGATGAACCGGCCACGCTCGAGCTTCTTCGTGAACAGGCAGGCACCCTGGCCGTCATGCCAGATCACCTTGATCAAGTCACCCTGCCGCCCGCGGAAACAGAACAGGTAACCGGTGTGCGGATCGCGCTTCAATGTCTCCTGCACCATCAGCGACAGGCCCGGGAAGCCCTTGCGCATATCGGTATAGCCAGTGGCGAGCCACACCTTAACGCCGCTCGGGATCGAGATCATCGCCGCTCCAGCACATCCAGGATCCGGCCGAGCGCCTCGCTATCGATATCACTCTCGACCCGCAGGCGGCGGGCGCCGCCAAGCTCGATCGACACCATGCTGCTCTTCTTGCGCGGTCTGGAGATCGGCGGTGGCTGCGCTGGCGATTGCGGCGCTGGCAGCGCCTCGACGACTTCCACGGCAACGAGTTGCGGCACGGACGGCGCGGAGATCTGGCAGAGTTCCTTGCGCCACCGGAAAAGCTGGCTCACATGAATGCCAGCCGATCGCGCGGTCTCGGAAACACTAGCCCCAGGCTCAAACGTCGCCGCGACCAGCCGCTCCTTATCCTCCCGAGACCAGCGCCGGCGCCGCTCGACCGACGTGATCACTTCAATCTGATGCTTCGTCACAGGGCTACTCCTAGTGCTTGCACTAGGACTTGCAGCCTTCAGCCTACCTCAGCAAGACGGCCGTGACCGCGGGGATACCGTCTGTGGGCTCTTGCGGTGTCAGCTCCACATCTCTCCGCAGTGCACGTTGTCGCTGTCGAAGAGCCGTGTGTTCATGACTTCGTGCTGGCACGGCAAGGATTGTCCATATTGTGGGCGTCTTGCGCTTGCCGAGCTTGTCCGAAATCCAGCGCCGGATCAGGCGTGAACACTGTTGCGTAGTTCGTCAGCCAGAGCGCGGAGAACGTCGGCGCTCCCTTCCAGCGCCGTAAAAGCGTAGGGATTGAGGAACTGTCGGCCCCAGAACAGATTGCGATCTGTGCCGGATAGCGTAGCTTCCTCGCTGACACGCGGCCAATTCTTCGCAATGCATCGGAGCTGGCCTTCAACAATCGCAAGAGCTTCCGGCGCGCTGAGCAGGAAGTGATGCGCGGCTTCAAGGCAGGACGCGATCCGGCTCATGCGGTTATTGCCGCTGATGAGCATGGCCTGGCTGGCCTCCTGGCCACTGCGGGCCTGCGGACAAATATCGTAAGCAGGCGTGAGGGTGAGCTTAGCCCCGTCCCAGAATGCCGCATGGTTGCGGGCATGATCGTCGGTGTTGCCGCAAAGTATGTTGAAGACAATGCGGCTGAACAACTCGCGCAGAGTTTCCGACGGCGCGGTGAATCGGTGGCGAATGATCTCCGCCAAATCCTGGTAGCTGGCGTAACGCGCCATCATCTCATCGAGCGCGAGCATCGTCAGCGCTGAGACCATGGATTTGCGTTGCCAGCCGCCCGTGACCTTGATCCGGTCGAATCGCTCGACGAGCAACACGTCCTTGCCTGCGGCGCGAACAAGCGAGACGGATGCCGCTCTGATGCCGCACAAGGCGGCAAGCCGCATGGCTATGAATTCTCCTTTGACGACGCTGTAAAGGTCGGCAGACGAGGAAAATTTCGCGACATGCTTGATGGCGTCGTCCTCGATCAGCGCCTTTGGCCTTGCGCCGCCGATCGAGCTGCCGTGATGCAGCGCCTGATCTAATTCGGGGGTGAGCGGAATACCTTTCTCTACCCGCTCCGCCGATTGGACAAGCTCTTCGAGAGTGGCATTGGCCAGTGCGCGCGGCTCGTAATTCGTGGGCGAAAACTGAAAATCGAGCGCGCCGATGCGGTCCGAGCCTGATTCCAGCAGGAACGTCAGTTCTGAAATATCGAGCCGCGCGATTTCATCGCCCTTCACACCGAATTTGCGGTTTAGGATAACCCGTCGTCCCCAGGCATCGGGGGCAGCATCGCGGATGCATCCCGGCATGGTTAGGCCAGGAAGCAAAGGCAATTCGCCTGCCTTCAGGGGCAGTTCCGGGAGATAAAGCGGGATCGCGCTGCCCAGTTCACGAAAGCTCCTGCCATAGTTGAAGCTGACGAGTCCGTCATGGGCATATAGCCGCCCGGCGACAACCGGCGCGGTCTCGCCCGGCAGCCAGACCCAGACATAGGCTTCGTCGTACTTGGGGACCTTAGAACTCATCGACGATCTGCTTGCCGGCCTTGTAGACGTGCTTCGGCAGCAGCGCGATGCGATCGTCCATGCGGCCTGTGAGGGCTGTGATGCCCTTGCCGTCCGCATCGAACAGCTTCACACCGACAATGGCAGCAGCTTCGAACATCAGTCCGATTTCGACTTTGGGATCGCCCTTCTCGATGCGCTGCAGGGTGCTGCGTGAAACACCGATTCTCTCGGCTAACTCCTGTGCGGTTAACCGGTGCTGCATCCGGCCCAGCCGGATGGTCTTACCGAAAAGGCCAAGCGCTTCCATCGCGTAGCGCGAATAGGTGCGTTTATGCGTTGCCGTCATTCGGGTCTCCGTGGCCTATCCATGAGCCATATCACCTCATTTCGACCTTTATATAGGTAACGTCGCAGAGCGACTGCCAAAGTCAAGCCTCCGTATCGTATGATCCAAATCCCCCTGATTCGACTTTATATGCAGCAAGAGTTCGCATCACGGCTACGTTCGGAAAGCGAGGTAGAATGCGACGGGAGACGCAAGCGTTACCCATCCGAACAAGGACGGCGAATATTGCCTACGGCTCCTGCACAACCGGCCAGCTCTGCGCGCCTCGGGCGAGGCGGAGATCTGGCGCTGGACCGCGGACAGCCTTGAGATGCCTCGCATGAGTCATTCGATGGGCGGTCCCTGGTGCCGCTACGCCAAGCGCGATGAAGCGTTGCGGTCTTCGTCGCGCGCAACGGCGAAAGCGTGCAGGACGATGGCTCGGGTCAGGGTGGACAAGCATCTGCGTAACAATTTGCTTTTCGAGGACGGGACGAGTCCAGGTTGGCCGCTGCTCAAGGCGCTGGCTCCGCAGCAGAGCCGAGTGAACTGGAGGGTCTGGTCCGGCGTCGAGGCACGGCGCAAGGCCTGCCGCGACGGGCGCGGATAGTGCTGCTGGCCAGCGAGAGGATGTAGAACAAGGAAATTGCCTTACGCCTTGGTGCAACGCCCAACACAGTGGGCACATTGCGTCGGCGCTTTGCCGAACAGCGGCTCGATAGCCTTTACGATGAACCGCGTCCCGGCGCGCCCGATGAGGAGATTGCCGAGACGATCCGGTTGACGCTGGGAGACGACGCCGCGGGACGCAACCCACTAGCCTGACTCTGCAATCTTGAGGAGCGCCAAGTTTATTCTGGCGTGCGGCGAGCTCAACGCCGAGCCGCTTGGCATCGATGCACGACACGACGTGATGCGGCGGTGTCGCACGGGTTCTCACGGTTTGTGGCTTCGGGATCGCGCGGAAGGCCACGCTTTTCTGGCGGCTCGCGCACCGGTGCCAGACGGCCGTCGGGACCTTAAAATCGACGGGATGACCGGCGGACAACACCTCCACGCCGGCCATACCAGGCCTGGCGGACCGCCCGGACAATCCTGAGATTCTGGCCGACGTCGGCGCCGCTTGGATATCCGCGATTGAATGGATTGCGCGCAGAGGCATTGTGCGTCCTTAATGCACGCATGGTCTTACGTGCTCAGCGTCAGAAATGACTGCGCTTAAAACGTCAGCTTGAAGCCGGCCGACAGGGTCAAGGCATAGAAGTCCATGCCAGCGCTATCCTTGTGGGTTCCTTGTTCGCCGGTCGCGATGCTGTAGGCCGTTTTCTAGCCTTTGTTGCGAAAATATTTGTCGACATTGCCGGCCAGGAAGACGCTGGCGCGGTCGGTCATCTGATAATCGATCTTGGCGCCGGCCGAGATGAACGGCACCGTGAAGAAGTCGTCCTCAAATCGCAGGCCGCGCCCCTCCTCGCGCAGCCAGTGATGGTCAACAGCGCTTGCATCAACGGTGAAGCCGCTGCGGAGCAGACCCGAGAGCGTCAAGTTCCCGAGCGTCGTGGTCGCTTTCGCGCCAAGGAACAGGCCGAAATAGCGCTGTTCGTAATCGATGACCGGTTCGCCGTCCGGGAACTTGCCGCGATCCTCGCGAAAGCCGAAGCGGTCCCCACTCTATATGTACGAACCGCCATAGGCCTTCCACTTCATGTTGGTGTATTTGAAGCCACCATGAAGGTTGATAACCGTGGCATCGTTGATCACGAAGTCTGGGCCTGCTGCCATGTCAAGGTTGATGTAGCGGTCAAGGCGGGTGTCGGGGTGGATTGACTGATCCGACCAATCCTGTCCGGCAATACGCCGTTGGCTGAGATGGTCCAGTTCTTCCAGACCTCGGCCTTTAGCCCGGTGGTCAGAACCGGCGCGCCGGTTTCCCAGATCAATTTGCTGATACGATTGCCCACTTCGTCGTAGAAAAGCTCGTTGCCCTTTAGCCAGGTGTAGCCAACGCCACCAAGAAACACGACGCTCTTGTCGGGCGCTGAATAGGTGGTCGAATGCGCCGCCATGGCGATGGTCGACGATGTGCAGAACGTGCCGAAAGCAAGAATTGCAAATGCTGATGTGCAGCGATTCATGGGGCCTCCTCGGGACCTCCGTTGGTGATCTTTCGTTGAACGACGGCGGCTCACAGCGCCCGTTTGCAGGCGTTGTTTGTCGCGGCGACCATTGCTGGGCATTGGTGCAAAGACGTTGAACTCCGATGCGATGTCCGGGACGGCTTTGGTCATTGCCCTTTGTCTGGTGCGCTGCATAGAACGGCTTGGTCCGCCCACTACCGCGTTGCCGGGCCATATAAGAGATTTGGCCCGACGCGAGAGGCGGCACTCGTGGCCAGAGAACGGGATCGCACCGGCCGCCACGCTGTCAAAATGCCGAAGTTGGTGATCCGGCACGACGCTTAGCTTCTTCTCGCTCTTTGGCGATGAAGCGTTCCAGCGTGTGAATCTTGAGCACACCTGAAATCACTTCGTCGCCGAGAACCAACGCCGGCGTGACGTTGATGTACAGCTCCTTGGCGAGCGCGCAATTGCGCTCGA
>NZ_RZSX01000433.1:0-5266 GCF_004023105.1 Mesorhizobium sp. M5C.F.Ca.IN.020.32.2.1
GCCGCATGATTGGCAGGCGTGGTCTCGACGGCGATCTGGCGCAGTCGCGAACCAATGTCAGCCAGGCGGTCGTGGCGCGTCCACAGCCGGCGATCTCGGGAGGCGGATGATGGCCGAAATTCGCAGCAATGCCGCCTCAGTCGAGTTCAGGAATGTCACCAAGATCTACGGCAGGAGCAAGGCGCCCGCCGTCAACGACATCTCGCTGTTCATCGAGGCCGGGAAGCTGGTCACCCTGCTTGGACCGTCGGGCTGCGGCAAGACGACAACCTTGCGCATGATCGCCGGACTGGAAATGGTGACGAGCGGCCAGATCCTGATCGGAGGCGCCGACGTCACCCGGTTGCCGGCTACTGATCGTGATGTCTCCATGGTGTTTCAATCCTACGCGCTTTTCCCGCACATGACCGTGACCCAAAACGTCGAATACGGCCTGGGCTTTTCCGGCTTCGGCAAGAAGGAGACGACCGAGAGGGCCAGAGCAGGGCTTGAGCTGGTCGGACTGTCCAATTTCGGCGACCGCCTGCCGAGCCAGCTTTCTGGCGGACAGCAACAACGCGTCGCGGTGGCGCGGGCGCTGGTTCTGGAGCCGCAGGTGCTGCTCTTCGACGAGCCTTTGTCGAACCTGGATGCCAAGCTGCGCCGGCGCGTGCGCGAGGAAATCCGCGAGATCCAGCAGAAGCTCGGCCTGACCGTCGTCTATGTCACCCACGACCAGGAGGAAGCGCTCGCCGTCTCCGATCGCATCATTGTCATGAACAATGCGGTGATTGCCCAAGACGGCACGCCACGCGAGCTCTACGAGCAGCCCGCAAATGCTTTCGTGGCCGACTTCATCGGCGAAGCCAACATGTTCCAATGCGAGGTGGTTTCGGTCGAGGGCGACGGCGCCACCGTGCATCTGGGATCCGCCGTCCTGAAGCTGCCGGCTCGCGGCCGCAAACCAGGGCCAGCCAAGCTGGCGGTGCGACCAGGCCGCCTGGAGATTGGCGAGCCGGATAGACCCGGCACTTTGCCCGGCACGCTTGAAAAAGTGACCTATGTCGGCAGCCACCTCGAATTCGTGGTCGCCACGCAATTCGGCGAGGTCTTCGTGATCTCGCCGGATGTCGATACGGCGCTTCGAGCGGGGCAGCCGGTGAGCATCGGCTTTCCCGAACGCGGACCCGTGCTGATCACAGACTGAACGCCTCTTTGCAAAGCGCGTGGACCTTGTCGAACACGCCCTTACCGCCCGCGATGACCAGTGTTCCTTCCTCCAGGACCGTTTTCGGATCGGGAGGGATGACCAATCCGCCGGCCTCTTCGACCAGAAGCATGCCGGCGAGGCAGTCCCAAGCGTTCATATGCTCCTCGACATAGGCGAGCAGCCTGCCCGACGCGACGTAGGCAAGCATAAGCGCACCAGATGCATTGCGGAAAAAGACGCCGCCCTCCTGAAGCAGGAGATCGATCAGTTTGGCGACGGCACGAGCTTCACGACGATTGGAGAAGCCGGTTCCGACCGAGCCTTGCATCAGACTCGTCGTCGGACTTGTCTTTATGGGCCGCTCGTTGAGGAAAGCTCCGCCGCCGCGTCGTCCATAAAAAGTCTCGCCGGTAGACGGTTCGTGGATGACGCCCACGACCGTCACCCCCTCCTTGACGCAGGCGATGACGACGGTCCAGGCTGGGATGCCGCGCACGAAATTGGCAGTGCCGTCGATCGGATCTATCACCCAGGTGTAACCCGATCCGCCCGCTAGTGCGGCGTGTTCCTCTCCGATAACGCCGTCTTCCGGGTACTGAGTCGCAAGCTCCTGGCGGATAAACGCCTCGACATTCCGGTCGGCCTCGGAAACCAGGTCCTGATGACCCTTGCTCTCGATTGTGAGTGTATCCAGTTGTCGGAAATATTGCAGGCCGAGCTCGCCGCCGCGCCGCGCCAACACAGTCCCAAACAGCATCCGATCCTTATTGTCACCCGCCATGGGCCCTCGCTCTTTGTTGATCCACCTCTTGTCAAAGCAGATGTCATCGCCTTCCGCTGATCAGGATCATTCACGCAGGTAATTGTGTCATTGTTTCTGCTTCCGTTCGTTCCGTCAGCCGTTTGTATTGATCGCCGATTTTTCGGGGGGAAAGCTTGAGTTTAACCCTCGGCGATCGGCCGCCACTCGTGGATGACCTCGTATCCCGGCCACTCGAAAGTGAAGAAATGTCACAGGGAACGGTTGATCCCGACTGCGCGAAATCGGCGCATCCAGTAGCCCGCAGAGCAAGAGCGTGCCGACACCGCCGTGCGACGAAAGCAATATCACCGTCGGATGGGTCCCAAAGAAGCGAAACACGGCCCGTACTTTGAGTTCCTGGGCATCGCACGGTCCCATCCGCGGACACTCTCATGTGGATTAGCGAAGTAGGAGTAAGCGACTCGTTCGAAATCGGCGGGTGGAAGGAAGCCTGTTGCGGAGCGGTCATTCTCGCCAAGGTGCTCATCCACTTGGACGGGCTGCGGCCAGCAGGCCAGCCGCTTCAATTGCCTCGGCCTCAGAGCTTGACCAGATGGACGTTAGGCCGGACAGAACCGCACAGTTCGGAGACGCTTGCGAAGCGAACGCGGGCTGCGGGCCGCGACCAATGGCACGCCCAGCCCTCTGGGTCGTGTAGATGGCGTGATATCGGTTTCATTCGGCAGCTTCGGCCTTCGCCGCCGACGAAATTCGTGCGGCGCAGTATTTGAACTCCGGAATCTTGCCGTAGGGGTCCAGCATCGGGTTGGTGAGCATGTTGGCCGGACTTTCGTTGAAGCAGAACGGCATGAAGACCATGCCGTCGGCGACCTCCCGATCGGCGCGGAGGATGGCGTCCACCGTGCCGCGCCGCGTCTCGACCGCAATCATCTCCCCTTGGCGTAGGCCGTGCCGTTTGATCTCATAAGGGTTCATCGCGGCGATCCCGTGTGGCTCGATCGCGTCCAGCACGCCCGCCCGGCGCGTCATGGCGCCGGTGTGCCAATGCTCGAGCAGGCGGCCGGTGGTGAGCACCAGTGGAAACTCTTCATCGGGCACCTCATCGGGCGGTAGCAAATCGGCCGGCACGATGCGGCCGCGTCCGTCCGCGGTCGGGAATCCGGACGAGAAGATGATCTCGTTGCCCGGCTTGTCGGGGCCGTCGGCCGGATAGACAACCGATCCCTCGCGTTCGACGCGATCCCAGGAGATGTGTTTGAGCGAAGGCATGACGCTGGCCATCTCGGCATAGACATCCGACACATGGCCGTAATTCCAGTCCAGACCCACGCGCCTCGCCAGTTCGACGATCAGTTCCCAGTCCTGACGCGCTTGGCCTGGCAGTTCGAGCGCTGGACGCCCAATCTGCACCTGCCGGTTGGTGTTGGTGTATGTGCCGAGCTTTTCGGCATGTGCCGAGGCCGGCAGCACCACATCTGCATGCCAGGCGGTCTCGGTCAGGAAGATGTCCTGCACCACGAGATGGTCGAGCATGGCCAGTGCTTGCCGGGCATGGGTTTGGTCCGGATCGGACATGGCCGGGTTCTCGCCCATTATGTACATGCCCTTGATTTCGCCTTCATGGATGGCGTCGATGATTTCGACGACCGTCAGGCCCCGTTTGGGGTCCAGCGTCTGGCCCCAAAAGTTCTCGTAGGCGCCGCGGATGTCGATGTTCTCGACCGATTTATAGTCGGGGAAATACATCGGGATGAGCCCGGCATCGGATGCGCCCTGCACGTTGTTCTGGCCGCGCAGCGGGTGCAGGCCGGTTCCCGGCCGGCCGACATGTCCGGTGATCAGCGCCAGAGCGATCAGGCAGCGCGCATTATCGGTCCCGTGTGTGTGCTGGGAAATGCCCATGCCCCAAAAGATGATCGACCGCTCGGCGGTCGCGTAGGTGCGGGCGACGTCGCGTAGAACGCTCGCCTCGACACCGCAGACCTCGGCCATCGCTTCGGGCGAAAAATCCTTCACCTTGGCCTTCAGCGCCTCGAATCCGGAAGCGTTGGCCTGGATATACTGCTCGTCGTAGAGCTTTTCCTCAACGATGACGTGGATCAGCGCGTTCAGCATGGCGACGTCGCTGCCAGCCTTGAACCGCAGCGAATGCGACGCATGGCGCATCAGGTCCTGGCCACGCGGGTCCATGACGATCAGCTTGGCGCCGCGCTTGGCCGCCTGCTTGAAATAGGTCGCGGCGACCGGATGGTTGGTGGTCGGCCGCGCGCCGATGACGATGATGCATTCGGCCTTCAGCGCGTCGTTGAAGGGCGCCGAAACTGCTCCCGAACCGACGCCTTCCATGAGTGCTGCGACCGACGATGCGTGGCACAACCGCGTGCAATGGTCGACATTGTTGGTGCCGAAGCCTTGGCGCACCAGCTTCTGGAACAGATAAGCCTCTTCGTTGGAGCCTTTCGCCGAACCGAAGCCGGCCAGCGCCTGCCCGCCATGATCCTTGAGAATGCGCTTCAGCCCGCCGGTGGCACGCGCGAGCGCCTCTTCCCAGGTAGCCTCGCGAAACACGGTCAGCGGATCGACGCCGCGCATGTCCAAATCGCCCGATTTCGGGGCGTCGTCGCGGCGGATAAGCGGCTTCGTCAGCCGTTCAGGCGACATGGCATAATCGAAGCCGAAACGCCCCTTGACGCAGAGCCGGTTCTCGTTGGCATAGCCGTTACGGCCATCGACCTGGACGATCTTGTTGTCCTTGACGGCAACGCTGGTCTGGCAGCCGACGCCACAGAACGGGCACAGCGTGTCGATGACCTTGTCGAATTCCTGTATGACGCGGGTCTTGCCTGTCTTGTCCATCAGCGACTTTTCGTAGAGCGCGCCGGTCGGGCAGGCCTGAACGCATTCACCGCAGGTGACACAAGTCGACAGGCCCATCGGATCATGCATATCGAAGACGGGAAGCGAGTGATTGCCGCGCTCGGCCATGCCGATCACATCGTTGACCTGGACCTCGCGGCAGGCCCGCACACAGGCGCCGCAAGTGATGCAGGAATCGAGATTGACGGCAATGGCGGGATTCGTGATGTCGAATTCCGGCCGAACATCGTCGCTGGCAAATTTTGAGCTATAGCGATCGCCCGAGATCCCCATCGAACCAGCCCACTGCCAGAACATCGACTGCTGATCCGGACCGTCGGCCGCCGGCCGCATATTGCTGGCGAGAAGCTCGAACACGATCTCGCGCGATTTCCTGGCCCGTTCGGTATCCGTCTTCACCACCATTCCGGCGGAAGGTTTGCGGATGCAGGAGGCGG
>NZ_RZSX01000434.1:0-5256 GCF_004023105.1 Mesorhizobium sp. M5C.F.Ca.IN.020.32.2.1
GTCTTCAACATCCTGTTCGCGGTGCAGACCGCACTCGACGCCACCTATCTGTGGGGCGGCATCGCCCTTCCCGACGGGCTGACCTACGCCGCCTATGCGCATCGCGGCGCCTATCCATTGATCGTCACGGCGCTGCTTGCCGCCGGCTTCGTCCTGGCGGCGTTGCGGCCGGGAAGTGCTACCTCCAGCGATCCCCTCATCCGCCGGCTGGTCTATGTCTGGGTGGCGCAGAACATCGTGCTGGTCATCTCGTCGATCCTGCGGCTCGATCTCTATATCGGCATCTATGCGCTGACCTACTGGCGCGTCGCCGCCTTCGTCTGGATGGGGCTGGTGGCGGCGGGCCTTGCTCTGATCATCGCCCGCATCGCACTCGAAAAATCCAATGAATGGCTGCTTTCCGCCAATCTTCTGACGCTTTCGGTGACGCTCTATGCCTGCTCCTTCATCAACTTCGCGGCGCTGATTGCCAACTACAATGTCGAGCACTCATTCGAAATGACCGGCCGCGGCACCAAGCTCGATTTCTGGTATTTGCGTTCGCTCGGTCCCAGCGCCTGGCCGGCGCTTGATCGCTTCCTCGAGCATCAGGCCGAGACGAATGCGGCCAGCATTCCCTCTTACCGCCAACTCGCCCGTCTGCTTGGGCAGGACCAGGCCCGCTACCGCGCGGGCCAGGAAAACTGGCGCGCCTGGAGCTTCCGCGACTGGCGGCTACTTCGTACTCTCGACACATATATCCCGTTCGTGGTTCCTCAGGGCTCCGAACCCTTCGCGCCGGGCCGCTGATCCATGCCGCACAACATCCTTGTCGCCGACGATGATCCGCATATCCGCGAAATCATCTGCTTTGCGCTCGAAAAGGCGGGGATGAAGACGGTTGCCGTATCGGACGGCGCCGCCGCATTGCAGGCGATCGGGCGCCGCGCGCCCGATCTTGTCGTGCTCGACATCGGCATGCCGGAGATGGATGGGCTGGAGGTCTGCCGGCGGCTGCGGCATACATCGGATGTGCCGGTGCTGTTCCTGTCCGCGCGTGATGAAGAAATCGACCGCATCCTCGGGCTCGAAATGGGTGGCGACGACTATGTCACCAAGCCGTTCAGCCCGCGTGAACTGGTCGCACGCGTCAAGGTCATCCTGCGGCGCGCCCGCCCGACAAAGGCGGAACAGACCGACGACCGGCAATTCTCGCATGGCAGACTGGCTTTGCTGCCGGCTAGCCACGCGGCCAGCTTCGACGGCAGGCCGCTGGTGCTGACCTCGATCGAATTCGCCATCCTGAAAGGGTTTCTGGCGCGGCCAGCACATGTGCTCGGCCGCGACATGGTTATGGCCAATGCCTATGCCGCCAACATCCATGTCGCCGACCGCACCGTCGACAGCCATATCCGGAACATCCGCGCCAAGCTGGCGGCGGCCGGCTGCACGGATGCGATCGAGACCGTGCATGGCGTCGGCTTCCGGCTCGGCCGGTGCGGCGCGTGACCGCGCATAAATGGCGGCCGCGCCTCGCCACGATCGTTGTTGCCATCCTGATCATGGTGATGGCGCTGCCGCTGGTCGGCCTGTTCTTCTTCCGGCTCTACGAGAACCAGCTGATCCGCCAGACCGAGGCCGAGCTGATCGCGCAAGGTGCGGCCCTTGGCGCCATCTATGCGCAAGAGGTCCGCGACGCCGGCGTCGCCATCGAAAAGCTCGGCGCGGCCGTGCCTGCGGACAGTGCCACCGATCCGGACTCTCGCTACCGGCCGATCGAGCCGCGCCTCGATCTTGCCTCCGACTACGTTCTGCCGGCCCGGCCGCCCGCCATCACCGCGACCGCCCCGGATCCAGCCGTCGCGGCGATCGGCGCGCGGCTGTCGGGCATTCTTGCCGAGACGCAGAAAACCACGCTTGCCGGCTTTCGGCTGCTCGACCCCAAAGGCGTCGTCATCGCCGGGCGCGAGGAGATCGGCCTGTCGCTCGGCGCCGTCGAGGAGGTTCGCCAGGCGCTGGCCGGCCGCTATGCCAGCGCGCTCCGGCAGAGGATCTCCGACGAGCCGCCACCATCGCTCTATTCGGTCAGCCGCGGTACGAGAGTCCGCGTCTTCGTCGCGATGCCGGCCGCGGTCGACGGCAAGGTCGCCGGCGTGGTCTATCTGTCGCGAACGCCGAACAACATCGTCAAGCACCTCTATGGCGAGCGCGGCAAGGTGGGGCTGGCGGCGATCGCCATCCTCGGCGGCACGCTGCTTATCGGCCTGGTCTTCCTGCGCACCGTCAGCCGGCCGATCTACGCGCTGATGGAACGGACAAAGCGCATCGCGGCCGGTGATCGCGACGCGATCAGGCCGCTCGATCATCACGGCACGCGCGAGATGGCGGCGCTTTCCGACGCCTTCCTCGACATGGCCGAAAAGCTGCATGCGCGCTCGGACAGCATCCAGACCTTCGCTACGCATGTCTCGCACGAGCTCAAATCGCCGCTGACGGCGATCCAGGGGGCGGCCGAACTGCTGCGCGATTCGGGCAGCGCGATGGATGAGGGCGAACGGCGGCGGTTTTCGAACAACATCGTCACCGATGCCGAACGGCTCAACCTTCTGGTGCGCCGTCTGCTCGACCTGGCGCGCGCTGAAAATCTTGCGCCCGGCGGCGAAAGCACGTTGGTTGGCGCCGCACTGGCGCTGCTGCCGGCCGAGGACAGGCTGGCGGTCCGTGTCGAGGGAGGCGGCGATATCCGCCTGCGCATGTCGGCCGAGAACGCGGCCATCGTGCTCGCCAATCTCATCGACAATTCGGCGCGCCATGGCGCAACGCTCGTTTCGATCACGGCGGCGAGCGCGGGCGGCAAGGCGACGATTCTGGTGAGCGACGACGGCGCCGGCATTTCGCCCAGCAATCGGGGGCGGATATTCGAGCCGTTCTTCACCACGCGCCGCGATGCAGGCGGCACCGGCATGGGCCTCGGCATCGTGCTGGCCCTCCTGAAAGCGCATGATGGCACGATCCGCCTGGTTGACTCCGAGCGCGGCACGCGCTTCGAGATCATCCTGCCGGCTGTATGAATTGGAGCCTGATTCCGAAAACCGGTTTTCGGGATCATGCTCTAGAACTGGAGACGCAAAAAAGTGCGCTACGACGTCGTCATCATCGGCGGAGCCATCGTAGGCTCCTCGATCGCCTATTATCTGCGCGAGGAAGGGTTTTCCGGTTCGATCGCGCTGGTCGAGCGCGACCCGCAATTCGCCCATGCGGCAACGACGCTGTCCTGTGCTTCCATTCGCCAGCAGTTTTCAATTCCCGAGAACATCCGCCTGTCGCAGTTCACGCTGAAACTGTTCCGGCGACTGACGGAAGAGTTTGGAGCCGACGCCGATATCGGCTTTCGCGAAGGCGGTTATCTCATCCTCGCCGGCGAGAACGGACTGCCGATCCTCAAGGCGAACCACGAGGCGCAGATCGCCGAAGGCGCCGACATCGTCCTTGAGGATGCGGATGCGTTGGTGCGTCGCTTCCCATGGCTATCGGCCGAAGGCATCACCGCGGGCGCCTATGGCCGCAGCGGCGAGGGCTGGTTCGACGCGCATGCGATGCTGATGCTGTTCCGCAAGGCGCTCCGCGAGAAAAACATCGATTTCGTCACCGCTGATGTGACCGGCATCGAGCGGCAGGGCGACCGCGTCACCAGCGTCAACCTCGACAATGGCGAGCGGCTCGAGGCCGGCATCGTCGTCAACGCCGCCGGGCCGAATGCCGGCAAGGTTTCTGCAATGGCCGGACTGGTACTGCCGGTGGAACCGCGCAAGCGCAATGTCTTCATCTTCGAGGCGCGCGAGAAATATGCCGACATGCCGCTGCTGGTCGATCCGAGCGGCATTTATGTCAGGCCGGAAGGCTCGGTCTACATCACCGGCGGCGCCGAGCCGCAAGAGGGCGACGGCCCCGCCGATCCCGGCGATTTCGAGCCCGACTGGCCGCTGTTCGAAGAGGTGATCTGGCCAGTGCTGGCGACCCGCATTCCCGCCTTCGAAGCGATCAAGCCGACGCGTGCCTGGGCCGGCCATTACGACTACAACACGCTCGACCAGAACGCGGTGATCGGCCCGCATCCGCAGGTCAGAAATTTCCTCTTCGCCAACGGTTTTTCCGGCCACGGCCTGCAGCAGGCGCCGGCGGTCGGCAAGGCGCTGGCCGAGCTGATCGTGCATGGCGGCTACCGCACGGTGGATTGCGCGGCATTTGGGTACAGCCGTGTGGCAGAGGGGCGGGCGTTTCGCGAATTGAACGTGATCTGAGGCGCCATCGCGTCTATGGCAAGGGCGTTGCCGAGCGCATGGCCCTTAACCGTGTTGTCGAAAATGCACCAGACCTCAGCGCCCGCCGCACTCGCCGCATCCAGCCGCTGCCTGATCGCGATCAGGCTGTCAGTGTCATAGTCCGAGTAATAAATACGCGGCGCGCCATGCAGGCGGAAATAGACGAGGCCCGGCCAGCCGGATGGCGTGGCTGCAGCGGGAACGCGAGCCGGATCGGCTGCCACACGCGCTACACGGAAGCCGGTCAGAAGCGCATCGGCGTCCTGTTCGAACCAGCTCGCATGACGAGGCTCGCAAGCTATTTTCGAGCCGGTTTGCTTTCGCAACAAACCGAAGAACTCCTCGGTGACATGCGGCTCGAAGGACAGGCTGGGTGGCAATTGCACTAGCAGCACAGCGAGCTTCCGGCCTAGGCCTCCGGCCTGCCCGAGGAATGCCCCGATCAGGTCTTCGCAGTCGGCAAGCCGATGCTCGTGTGTCACGGCCCTGGGGACCTTCACGCAGAAGCGGAAATCTTCCGGGACCGAATGCGTCCAACGCTCATAGGTCTCACGGCGGTGCGGCTTATAAAAGGATGAATTGATTTCGACGCCGGCAAGACGGCCGGAGTAACGCTCGAGATGCGCCCCGGATCCCGGGAAAAGATCCTTGTAGCGCGACGGGATGCCCCAACCGGCTGTGCCCACGAAGCATCGATGCTTTTCCATGCTGGAGATGTGGACAGGGCACTGCGCAGGTCAAGGGAGCGGTAATAGGCCGAGACCATGCGGCCGGCGCTCACCTGTCAGCAGCACATTCCGCGTGCTCGGCCGCTGCTTGGCTCCCGCCGGCAGAAAAATGCGTCCGTCAGCGCTCGCGGGCGAACCAGAACGCGTCGGGCATGCGCTTCATGCCGATCCGCTCGTAGAAGCCGACGGCGTCGGGCACGGAAATCAGTGAGATGGCGACGGATGGC
>NZ_RZSX01000435.1:0-5256 GCF_004023105.1 Mesorhizobium sp. M5C.F.Ca.IN.020.32.2.1
GCCTCGGCCTTGAACGCGCCGACGGTCATTTTGACCCGGAAGATCATCTCGGCACGCTATTCGAGATCATGAGCGGCTTTGCCGCCACACATTTCGTGGTTCCCGCTGGCGATGAGCGGGACTTCTTTGAACGTCACATCGCGCCCTGGGCGAGCCGCTTCTTCGCCGATCTGGAAAACGCGGCCTCGGCCAGGTTTTACCGGGCAGTGGGCGTGTTGGGGCGGATTTTCATCGACATCGAAGCCGAAGGCTTCGCCATGGAGGCGCGACGTAGCTCGTGACGTGATCGCGTCGACAGATAGGGAGGATGGCAGATGCAGGAAAAGAAACAGCCGGCAATGAACCGCCGCAATTTCCTTCGCGCCTTCGGCGGCGCGTCCACGACCGCCGCCGTGGCCGCCGTGACGCTCAGCCCCGGAGAAGCGCAAGCTTATGATCCCGGCGAGGAGGAGACGAGGGCCCGCTACCGCGAGACCGAGCACGTCAAGGCATTCTACCGTGTGAACGGTTATGAGACGTTGAAGAAGTGAGAGCGCCATGCTGACCAAGCGCAAGAGCGGTCAGGCGAACCGCACAAGATTGCACACGCTGATGGGAACGGTCGCCTCCGCTCCCATCGACCGGCGAACCTTCCTTCGCCGTTCCGGTCTCGTGGCCGGCGGGATGGCTGTAGTCGGGTCGTTCCAGCTCGGCACCGTTCAAAAGGCGGCGGCCATCAGTCCGCCGCAGCCGGGCGAGCCCATCGAACTCAAGAAAAGCGTCTGCACCCATTGCGCGGTCGGCTGCACCGTTACCGCCGAAGTCCAGAACGGGGTTTGGACCGGTCAGGAGCCTTCGTGGGCCAGCCCGATCAACCGTGGCTCCCATTGCGCCAAGGGAGCAAGCGTACGCGAACTCGTACACAGCGACCGCCGACTGAAATACCCGATGAAGCTCACCGCCGGGCAGTGGGAGCGGGTCTCCTGGGACGACGCGATCAATGGGATTGGCGACAAACTGCTCGAGATCCGTGAAAAGTCCGGCCCGGAATCCGTTTACTGGATGGGGTCGGCCAAGTTTTCCAACGAAGGCACCTATCTCTTCCGCAAGCTCGCGGCCCTGTGGGGAACAAACAATCAGGACCACCAGGCCCGCATCTGTCATTCGACGACCGTCGCCGGCGTAGCCAACACCTGGGGCTACGGCGCGATGACGAACTCGTTCAACGATATTCGCAATTCAAAGACCATGATCATCATGGGCGGCAACCCGGCTGAGGCGCATCCGATAGCGATGCAGCATTTGCTGGAAGGCAAGGAACTCAACAAGGCCAATCTGATCGTCATCGATCCCCGTTTCACGCGCACCGCCGCCCATGCGACCGAGTATGTCCGGTTCCGGTCCGGCACTGACATAGCGCTGCTGTGGGGCATGCTTTGGCACATCTTCGAGAACGGCTGGGAGGACAAGGAATTCATCGCGCAGCGCGTCTACGGGATGGATGAGGTCCGCAAGGAAGTCGAGAAGTACACGCCAGAGGAGGTGGAGCAGATCACCGGCGTGCCTGGGGACCAGGTGAAGCGCGTCGCCGAGCTGTTCGCCACGCAGAAGCCGTCGACGATGATCTGGTGCATGGGCCAGACACACCACACGGTTGGTACCGCCAATACGCGCGCGAGCTGCATCCTGTGTCTTGCCACCGGCAATGTCGGCAAGCCGGGTACTGGCGCGAACATCTTCCGGGGCCATGACAATGTACAGGGCGCGACGGATATCGGGCTCGATGTGGTCACCCTGCCCTTCTATTACGGGTTGACGGAAGGCGCCTGGAAGCATTGGTCTCGCGTCTGGGAGATCCCCTACGAGGACCTGCTGAGCCAGTTCGACTCGAAGGAAGCCATGGAAACCCCGGGCATACCGCTGACAAGGTGGTTCGATTCCGTCTCGCTGCCCAAGGACAAGATAGGGCAGCGCGACAGCATGCGTGCTATGTTCATTCAGGGCCACGCCAGCAACAGTATCGCTCGTATTCCGGAATCGATGAAGGGCCTGACAGGCCTGGAGTTGCTTGTTGTCGCCGATCCCCATCCCACGACCTGGGCATCACTGGCGGTGGAAGCGGGGCGTCAGGACAACACTTATCTCTTGCCTGTCTGTACGCAGTTCGAGACTTCAGGCTCGCGCGTCGCCTCAAATCGGGCCATCCAGTGGGGCGAGCAGATCGTCAAGCCGAGCTTCGAGCAGAAGGACGACTACCAAGTCATCTATCTCCTGTCGAAGAAGCTCGGGCTTGCCGACAAGATGTTCAAGAAAATAGCCGTCGAGGGAGACCGGCCGGTGCCGGAGGAGGTGCTGCGCGAGATGAACCGCGGGAGCTGGTCAACGGGCTATTGCGGTCAGTCGCCGGAGCGCCTCAAGGCGCATATGAAGAACCAGCACAAGTTCGACCTGGTGACGATGCGGGCTCCGAAGGATGATCCCGAGGTCGGTGGTGACTATTACGGCCTGCCTTGGCCATGTTGGGGCAAGCCGGAGATCCGCCACCCGGGTACGGCCAATCTCTACAGCACCGGCCTGCATGTCATGGACGGCGGTAGCCCGTTCCGCGCCCGCTTCGGCGTCGAACGCAACGGCAAGACCCTCCTGGCGGAAGGTTCGTACACGCAAGGCTCGGAACTCACCGACGGCTATCCGGAGTTCACCATGGCCGTGCTTAAGAAACTCGGCTGGGACAAGGATCTGACGGCGGAAGAACTCGCCGTGATCGAAACGATCGGCGACGACATCAACAAGGTCTCGTGGTCGACAGACCTGTCAGGCGGCATCCAGCGCGTCGTACTCAGCCATGGCTGCCATCCCTACGGCAACGGCAAAGCTCGCGCAGTAGCGTGGAACCTGCCCGACCCAGTGCCGACCCATCGTGAGCCGATCTACTCGCCGAAGGTGGACCTGGTCGCAAAATATCCGACCTATCCCGACGCCACACAGTTCCGGCTGCCGAACATAGGGTTCAGCGTGCAGCAGGCCGCGGTGGAAAAGGGCATCGCCAAGACGTTCCCGCTGATCCTGACCAGCGGCCGGCTCGTCGAATATGAAGGCGGGGGCGAGGAAACGCGGTCGAACAGATGGTTGGCCGAGCTGCAGCAGGAGATGTTCGTTGAGATCAACCCGGCCGATGCGTCCGAACGCGGCATCGGCGATGGGGCCTGGGTTTGGGTGAATGGTGCGGAGAACAACTCAAGGGCGCGGGTGAAGGCGCTGGTCACGGAGCGCGTCGGCCGGGGCGTCGCATTCATGCCCTTCCACTTCGGCGGCTGGTTCCAGGGTAAGGATCTGCGGGCTCACTATCCGCAGGGCTCCGATCCATATGTTCTGGGAGAGAGCGCCAACAGCATCACCACCTACGGCTACGACCCGGTGACGGGCATGCAGGAGCCGAAGTGCACGCTCTGCCAAATCGTAGCGGCGTGAACGGGAGGAACAGAAATGGCCCGGATGAAATTCCTTTGCGACGCTGATCGTTGCATCGAGTGCAATGCCTGCGTCACCGCCTGCAAGAACGAGCACGACGTGCCTTGGGGCATCAACCGCCGCCGCGTCGTCACCATCAATGACGGCAAGCCCGGCGAACGCTCCGTCTCGATGGCGTGCATGCATTGCACCGACGCGCCCTGCGCGGCGGTCTGTCCGGTCGACTGCTTCTATACCACGGCGGACGCGGTGGTGCTCCACTCCAAGGATCTGTGCATCGGATGCGGCTATTGCTTCTACGCCTGCCCATTCGGCGCGCCGCAATATCCTCGTGTGGGCAACTTCGGTTCGCGCGGCAAGATGGACAAATGCACCTTCTGCGCCGCCGGCCCGGAAGAGGATTCCACCGAAATTGAATATGCCAAGTACGGCGCCAACCGGCTGGCTGAAGGCAAGCTGCCGCTTTGCGCCGAAATGTGTTCAACCAAGTCGCTCCTGGCCGGCGACGGGGAGATCATCGCGGCGATCTACAAGGAGCGTGTGACGCAGCGTGGCTATGGTTCGGGAGCCTGGGGCTGGCAGACGGCCTATCGAGAAACAATCGACGTGTAGGAGGCAGTCGGGCTCGTCCCGCGGGCAACGGAGCTATCACGGAGGACGGAGAAATGCCGGACATCAGGCTTGGTCGAGTGACGCCGCAGGCTATCGCAGCGTTCATGACACTCACGCTGCTGGTCGCAGCGCCTGTCTACGCGCAAGCCCCATCCGGGAGCAACCCGACCGCACAGGCTGTGAGCGAACGGCAGCTTCTTGACGAGTTGCAGAAGATCGAGGGGCGCGTCACCCTGCCCAATACGGCCGCTGCCTTGCTCGAGCAACCGCAAGGCCGCGATTACCGCAGCTTCCACGAGGGCTGGCTACCGTGGATCGGCGGCATCGCGATACTCGGCATTTTGCTGCTGCTGGCGCTGTTCTATTTCTACAGGGGCCGCATCCGCACACTGGCGCCCGAATCGAGCGTAAGGATTTTGCGCTTCGGTGCTCTGGAGCGGCTAACCCACTGGATGACTGCCACGGCGTTCATCATCCTAGCCATCACCGGCCTGAACTTTATCTTCGGCAAGCGTCTGCTGATGCCGCTGATCGGGGCCGATGCATTTTCAACCTGGTCGATTTGGGCGAAATACGCCCACGACTTCGTCGCGTGGGCGTTTATGCTCGGCATATTAGTCATGCTGGTGACATGGGCCTGGGACAACCTTCCGGATCGCCATGACGCTCATTGGCTCAGAGTCGGCGGCGGCTTTTTCGACAAAACCAACAGGACGCATCCGCCGGCCGGACGTTTCAATACCGGCCAGAAGCTCATCTTCTGGGCCGTCGTCCTGGGCGGAATTGCGATGTCGGTATCGGGCATATTCATGCTGTTTCCGTTCGCATTCGCCGACATAAACGGCATGCAGACGGCCCAGTATATTCATGCGACTGTGGGCATAATTTTGATCGCTGTTCTTATCGCTCACATTTATATCGGCACGCTCGGGATGGAAGGCGCCTATGAAGCAATGGGTTCGGGCACGGTCGATATGAACTGGGCGAAGGAGCATCATAGCCTTTGGGTTGAAGGGCAGGAGGCGAAAGGTACAATACAGCCGCGCTCGGCCGAAGCGGCCGAATAGTGCTTCTGCGCAAAACCGAAATGCGCGGGCCTTGGTCCGGGCATTTCTTGGCGTCCTCGTTGGGCTTTTCATTACGCGAGGCGGTGCCTTCGAACCCACGTCAACGAGCGAAGGCTAGGAAGGCGTC
>NZ_RZSX01000436.1:0-5231 GCF_004023105.1 Mesorhizobium sp. M5C.F.Ca.IN.020.32.2.1
GTGATCCAAGGTCGAGTGATCCAAGGTCGAGTGATCCGGGGGCATGCGCGTTGCGACGGCGCTGGTTGAGCCTGCAACGTGGGCGACAGACGATGTCCCTGTGGCTCGTCCTCCCGTCTGTCGCCGTCTTTTCCCTTGTCGCCGGCTTCGCCGCGTCTTCGCAAGCCGAGCTGGCCTCGGGCAAGTTCTACGAAATTGTCGGCGGCAAGGTCGATGCGCGTACTTATAACGGCTTCCGTCGCTACCATGGCAGCTGCAATCACTGCCATGGTCCCGACGGCATGGGCTCGACGTTCGCCTCGGCCCTTGTCGACCGGCTGCCCGGCATAGAGGTCTTCCGGCGCAGCGTTCGCGACGGCGTGCGCAGCGGCCCTTCAGTGATGAAGGGCTTCGCCGACGACCCCAACGTCGCTCCTTACATCGACGACATCTACGCCTATCTGCAGGCCCGCGCCGACGGTGCGCTTGGCCGAGGACGGCCTGAGCGGCTTGAACGCTAGATATCGCAGGCTGCCAGCTTCACCAAAGGACAGTGAGACGGCTATCGAGCGCCACATGAGTGCCGAAGGGCGAACTCTCTCGCTCAAGCACGGCCGCGAGCCAGGCGACATCTTCGGGCGAGGCGCGGTTTAGCCGGAATTTGCGGAGCTCGAACGGCACCAACTCGAGCGAAAGAAGCCTGCCCTCAGGCATCGCGAGCCGCGGCAGGTACATCAGCGCAAGCCCACCGCGAAAGATCTTGTAGCCTGTGATTCCCTCATAGTCGGTGAGGAAGTCGCCGCATCCATAAAGGATCAGCCGGCCGTCATGGATTTCGATCGGCTTGGGATGGTGGGAGGAGTGCCCATGCACGACGTCGAAACCTGCAACATCGATGAGAGCATGGGCAAGCGCTCGCTCTTCCGTGGTGACTTCGTAGCCCCAGTTGCCGCCCCAGTGGATCGAGGCCACTGCGAGGTCGCCAGGCTGCTTCATGGCCTCCACGGATCGGGCGATCTGCGCGAGCGAGCGGGCCGAGACATCCGCCAGCAGGTTGACCCCGGGCTTGTAGGCTCCGGCTGCCCATGAAGCTGGAACGCCGCTCGTCTCGAGCGCGAAGCCGATGACCAGCACGCGGCCTCCGCCGGTCAGTTCGATTGCGGCAGGCGCCGCCGCCTCATCCGCGTCAAGCCCGGCCCCGGCATAGGCGAGGCCGGCATGCCGGAGCGTATCGAGGGTTTCGACGAGGCCGGGCTCATCCCAGTCGAGCACATGGTTGTTGGCGAGCACGCAGCAGCTTACCCGCGCCGCCGCCAGGCAGCCGATGTTTGCGGGGTTCATTTTGTAATTGATGCCCTTGGGCGCCAAAGACAGGCTGGTGGTAATGCTGGTCTCGAGGTTGATGATCCGCGCGTCGGGAGCTTCACGGTCCAGTTCGGCGAGCGCATCGCCCCAGACATACGTATCGTCGACCTTTCTCGGGATCGGGCCATTGATGCGTTCGGCAAGCTCGACATAGGTCGCCGCCGATCTGACATAGCGCTCGTGCAAATGCGGATCGCCCGGATTGGCGAGGATCTGGTCTATCCCGCGCCCCAGCATGACGTCGCCGCACAGGAACAGCTTTGCGCTGCTTCGGACAGGCCGTTCAGGTCCTGCGGCGGCATTGTTCGCGATCTGCGGCATCCCAGACCTCCTTCCCCGCCAACACCCCGTGACGCCAAGGGTTCCAGCCCAATTTGCGCGGATCGGATCGCGCGCCCAGTCGTTAACGCAGGAGAACCGAGTTAACCAAGGAGAACCGACAGCCGAGGCCAGAAATGACCGACACAGCCTTCTCCTTCATCCCGCGCGCCGCTCGCTCTCCCAAGCCGCGCAAAACCGGCCTGACCGAGATTCGCGGACCCTATTACAGCGCCTATGGGCCCCGCCATTTGGCCGACCTCGTGGAAATCATGGGCAACTGGATCGCCGGAAGCGGTGAAACGGCCCGCATAATCAACGAGCTCGGCCTGGAGAAGGTGATGTTCGAGGCCGCTGATCCGGCGGTCTTCGAATGGTACATTAAAAATTACGGCAACGAGATCAATCTGTTCGTCGACCAGCCAGATCGTGCAGCTTGAGGCGCTACGCTCCGGCATCTGGGGAACCAAGAGCACCTGGGGACGGATTCAGAATATCGCGTGAGAGGTGGGCGAATGTTATGAATTGCCCCATTGCGTTGCTTCAGTCGAACGCGCCGCTGAGCGATCTACTTTTCAAGGCGAAATTTATCACGCCTATACCGGCGCATACTCGAGCGCCACCACGCCATTGCTGAATGGCGTGGCCGAGATCAACTCGAGCGGCACTTGCTCGCCGGGCGGGAACAGCTTCTTGCCTTGGCCGACGGCGCCGGGGTAGCTGAGCAGCCTGACGCGGTCGACCAGGCCGTGGCGCAGCAATGCCTGCGCCACGCTGAGGCTGCCATGCACATAGATGTTGCCGCCGCGGCCTTGCTTCAGTTCCCTGACCGCATCCGGCAAGGCGCCCTTCAGGAGCTCGGCCGGTTTCCAGTCGAGCGTCTTCAAGCTGGTCGACGCGACATATTTCGGCAGCGCGTTGAACCGGTCGGCGAAGTCTCCGGTTTCCGTGCGCCAGGAGCCGGCGAAAATCTCATAGGTCGTGCGCCCCAAAAGCATGGCGCCGCTGTCGGCAAGCTCGTCCTCCTTGAACCTTTGCATTTCATCGTTCCAGGTCACGCCGGGCAGCTTCTCGACCTCGGCGATGCCATCGACGCTGATGAATTCGGTGACGATAAGTTTTCGCATGGCGATCTCCTTTTGTCAGAGGACGGACCGCACTGGCCTTTCGCGACACGTTCCGTGAAAAAAGTGCGGCCGCTTGTAGAGGTCTTTCCCTATCAAAGGACCGATACCATGGGGAAAAGCTTCTCCGACCTGGACTAAGTTCCCAAGATCGGATTGGTATTACATCTGAGGCAGATATTCCCGAAGAACGCATTGCAGGAAGATCATGGGATTCGGGGTCTTCATTCACCGCTCAGATTCGAGATACAATGATCGCCCCGCAGAGCAATACCAGTTTCCTCGCCCGTATCTGCGTCGTGTCGAAGAATGCGTCGGCGACTGGATCATTTACTACGAGCCTAGCAGGGTAAACGATACCCGCGGCTATTACGCCGTAGCCAAAGTCCAACAGATCATTCCCGATCCTGTGACGCCTGATATGTACCTCGCTCTGATCGAGCCCGGAACCTACCTCGATTTCGTCAATCCTGTTCCATTTAACGGACCTGATGGTCTCGTTGAACGAGGCCTACTCAACGACCAAGGACGGATTTCCGGTCGCGCCCAATCGGCCGTCCGGCAGATCAGTCCAGGCGACTTCAACCGCATTATCGATTTGGGCCTGGACACGAGTGAGTTGTTGCTGCCGCGCCTTGATGAGGTCGGCACATCTACCGGTTTTCAGGATGAGCAGGCGCCGTTCGAGTTCGAGCAGAGCCGTGATCGCGTAAACTACATCGGATCGCGAATTGTACGGGACCGCATTTTCCGTCGCATCGTCTTGCGCGCCTATGACGAGCGGTGCGCGATCACGGGACTGAAGTTGATAAATGGCGGCGGCCGAGCAGAAGTTTCAGCCGCCCATATTCGACCGGTCGAAGCGAACGGCCCGGATGTCATCAACAACGGGATCGCACTATCCGGTACAGCGCATTGGATGTTCGATCGCGGGCTGATCAGCCTATCCGACGATCTGGAAATTCTGATCTCGCGACAGGTCAATGACCTCGACAGCGTGCAGGCATTCATAAACAGGACCCGTCGCGCACTTCCGCCGGGCCGACAGTTTGAACGCCCGCATCCTCGGTTTTTGCAATGGCACCGCGACCACTGCTTCAAGCAGTAAAGCACCGCCGGCGTGGGAGCGTGTTGGTAGGTGAGCGGAACGGCCGCCTCTGGACCCTAAGCCGCCCGTCGTTCGGTCATGTCACCAGGTCCGCATCGGGTGCGGGGCCGATCTTTTTCGCCTGTCCCCGATTGGATCTGGTTCGTAGTTGCGGGCTGGCTACAGGTCGGCAATACCGGCTTTCAGCAGTCCTTCGCGGACATGCTGCACATCAGACTCCTGGGCGAAGTGCAGGGTGGCGATAAATGAATCGAGGTCGAATTGGGGATCGAGCGTTCTGATCTTGCCTAGGTGCGCCGCGGCCGCGATTTCGTCGCCGAGCCAGCCGTAGCAGGCAGCGGCGAAGGCGTGCTGAACCGAGTCCATGGTTGACAGATGCATGAAAGCTTCGATCGCCTCGCCATACTGGCGCGCGGCGAAATGCGCCTTTCCCAGATGGCTCCAGAACCTCTCCGGGTGGTGCGGGTTCAACTGCATTGCCTTGCGGATCCATTCAATTCCCTCTTCCGGCCTCCCCAGCCACGTCAATAACTCGCCTTGCTGCACCACCACGAGGTCGTAATTGGGATTGAGGGCGAGGGCGCGCTCTTGATGGTAGCGCGCTGTGGTCAGCTCATTGTTGTTCACGTTCACTGCGGCGAGGATGCGGTGGACATCGGCATCGTTGTCGTCCAGCGCCAGCGCCCTGTCCAGCGCTGCCATGATGTCGTTCCAGACGCCATCCCTGTCTTCGCACCAGTTATGGACCCAGGCCTGGCCAAGGATGCAGGCCCGCCAGGCATGGGCATGAGCATAATCGGGGTCGAGCGCGACGGCCCTGCCTATCAAGGTTTGCGCGCGTTCATTATCCGCAAGCGTGCTTCGGTGATGCAGCACCTTGGCAGCAAGCACACATTCATAGGCGGCCATGTTTGCAGGTTTCGCCCGCGCGAGCTGGTCCCGCTGAGCCGCCTCGACACGACCGGGCAGCGTGGCTGCGATCGCCGCGGTCACCTCATCCTGAATCGCGAATATGTCGTCCAGCTTCCGGTCATATTTGTCTGCCCAAATATGAGCGTCATTCGCCGTGTCGATGAGCTGAACCGTCACGCGCACCCTGTCGCCGATCTTGCGGACGCTTCCCTCCACCAGGTATTGGACGTCGAGTTTCTCGGCCACCTCGCGCACATTCACGGCGCGGTTCTTGTAGACGAAGCTGGAATTGCGCGAAATGACGAACAGCTCATGGTGGCGGGACAGTTCGGTGATGATGTCCTCGGTCAGTCCGTCCGCGAAAAATTCCTGCTCGGGGTCGCCGCTCATGTTGTTGAATGGCAGCACCACTATCGAAGGCTGTC
>NZ_RZSX01000437.1:0-5229 GCF_004023105.1 Mesorhizobium sp. M5C.F.Ca.IN.020.32.2.1
CGGCAGGCCGTCTGGCGGCCTCGCGCTCCTTGCGCCGCTTCTGGCGTTCCTCGGTGATCGCCGGCTCGGGTTCGGCGGCACGCCGTTTGACGGCTTCGCGCTCCTTGCGCCGCTTCTGGCGTTCCTCGGTGATCGCCGGCTCGGGTTCGGCGGCACGCCGTTTGACGGTTTCGCGCTCCTTGCGCCGCTTCTGGCGTTCCTCGGTGATCGCCGGCTCAGGTTCGGCGGCACGCCGTTTGATGGCTTCGCGCTCCCGCGCCGCAGGCCGCTTGGCCCGCTCGCGCTGCGCCGGCCTTTCTGCATGGGGAGTCCGCTGCTCGTCGCGTTCGGCCCCCTTTCTCTTCTTCCTGCGCAGCAGCTCTTCCTCTTCGGACGACTGGGCTTGGGCCAGAATGACGGGTGCCGCGAGCGGCTGGGCGTCGCGCGAAAGTGCGGGAAGCGGAGCAGGTGTCAATGTGAGGCCGACCGTGGCACCCACAAGAATCCGAAAATGACGTTTCATCTGGACAATGATTCCGTAGAGCAGTCCCTTGCGCATCCCCAACCTTGAAACAGCTAATATTGTTCCCAATCGGTCGGTTGCCGGGCGCTTCGGGGCGTTTTTCAGTCGAGAATATGTCCAGGGCGCGGCGCTTCACCGGCCGCAGCCGGAAATGGCGAGAAGCGCGACGCTTTGATGAGATTCACGGGACCGCTGTCGATGATCATCGATCGTCAAGAACGAAAAACAATGTTGGACCTCTGCGTCCGGCGTCGCGAGCGACACTGGAAAATGCCAATCTCGCACCCACGTCCAAGCGACCTTTGTCTTTCAGGAAAGCTCGATGACGGTCAGATCTTTGACAATGATCGGCCGACACCGTTCTACTATGTTCGCCCGCAGCGACGTCGAACCGCTAACCCCTGTGTGTGGTACTTGCCGCGAAGCAACACGAAGGCCGGCTAACGGATCGGAGAGGCGACCGACAGGGTCACCTCGATGTTGGTCCGGAATTGGCGCTAGTTGCTCTTTCCGATTGACCTCCTAAAAATCGGCGCGGGAAGGTCGCAGAAGAGTGGATAGCTGCAGTCCGTTTAGGCCGGCTATGTATCGTCTGAGGTCAGCTGGAAGGCGTGAGGTGAAGGCGGCCGAGAACAGGCCCGGGTCGATGCGGTTCATCAGCAGGTCAGCCAGCGCCCGCCCGGCACGCCGTGATGATAGGGCAAGTAGCGGCGCAGGAAGTTGAGACGCGCCGCGCCCCAATCGGCAATGAG
Organism: Mesorhizobium sp. M5C.F.Ca.IN.020.32.2.1; assembly: GCF_004023105.1. Taxonomy (NCBI): domain Bacteria; kingdom Pseudomonadati; phylum Pseudomonadota; class Alphaproteobacteria; order Hyphomicrobiales; family Phyllobacteriaceae; genus Mesorhizobium; species Mesorhizobium sp. M5C.F.Ca.IN.020.32.2.1. The sequence goes on from NZ_RZSX01000437.1 coordinate 1,255, forward strand.
ATCATAGTCGTCGCAGTCGCAGATCGTGCGCAGACAACCAGAAGCAGGACTCCGGCAGCGGATGCGCCACCCGCCATGGCTCCCGCGGGTCTTCGATCGAGGCGAAATGCTCCAGAAGCGCCTTCAGGCGCGGCTTCTCAAATCCTTCGAGGGCGGCAAGGGGCATGGCAGGGCTCTGAATCGAAGCCCCATGGAAATCAGATCAACCGCAATCCCTAAAGCCCGTTAACCCGAGTTCGCAGCCCTGTGTCCAACTTCCCCGAGATTGCTCCCAGCGGTTGTCGGTGCTAAATTTGCTAGAAGCAGCCGCACTGATATGTCCGAGTGCGCCGCCCGCCGCCGCCGATGTGTTCTTGGAATGGCCTAAAGAGTGGCAGGGTTTGGAGACCGGGACGATGAGCTTGACGCGCCGCGATGTCTTGATCGCCGGGAGTGTGGGGTTTGCCGGGGTGTCGCTCTTCTCGCTGCAGAGCGCCCGCGCGAACGATGAAGCGCTGGATCTCGTCGAACAGCTCACCGGACGGACGGCCACGGTGTCGGATCGCCTGCACCTGATAATGCCGACGGACTTCCCGACCGGCTATACCGTGCCCATGAGCCTTTACATCGACAGCCCAATGACTGAGGCCGACCATGTGAGGCAAATGCGCGTGTTCGCGCCGCGGAACCCGCTTATCGAAGTCGCCAGTTTCCATTTCGTCCCCCAACGCAGTCTACCTCGCGTGTCGACACGCATCCGTCTTGCCAGACCGCAACATGTCATCGCTGTTGCCGAAATGAATGACGGCAATTTGCTGATGACCACGACGTGGGTCCGTGTCGCCACGGATGGCTGTGCCTGAGATCGGAGAGAGACAGTGACCACCCCGACACCACGCGTGATCGTGCCGAGCGCCGCGGCGAAGGGAGAGATTTTTCAGGTCAAGACCATCATCAGCCATGAGATGGAAACAGGGCTGCGCCATGATGATCAAGGCAATGTGATCCCGCGCAAGATCATCAACAAGTTTGTCTGCCGCTACAACGAAACCGTGGTGTTCAGTGTCGATCTCCACGAGGCGATTTCGGCCAACCCGTTCTTCGAATTTTCCTTGCGCGCGACGGAGAGCGGCCGGCTCGATTTCGTTTGGGAAGAAGATGGCGATGCCGTCTTTGCGTTGTCGCACCAGCTCACGGTCGGTTGAGGTGGTGGCGCAATTCAGCTGCGCGAATTGATGTGAAGAGCTGGGCAGGAGCGTGACCCGAAAACTCCGAAACAGACGGGTATTCAGCATGCGCCCCGTCGCGAGATCTGCGATTGCCGCTGGCCTCGTGCTGCTCGTCAGCCAATCCGGCGCGGCGGAGGAGGCCGATCAAGGCGCTCAACTCGCCGCGACCTGTGCGTCCTGCCATCGCCTCGATGGCGGCGGCGCAATCATTCCCAGCATCATCGGGCTTGGTGAGGAGAGGCTCACCAACGCCCTGCTTGCCTACCGGGCGAGCGAGAGTCCAAATCACATCATGCACGCTATCGCGCTGTCGCTCAACGACGAGGAGATCGCGAGCGTCGCGCGCTATGTCGCAGCGCAGGGAAAGTAACGCGCCATGAAATCCTGGACGCGTCGCGAGTTCGCCCGCCTCACCGGAGCAGCATTGCTAACGGCGCTCAACCAGCCGAAGGCGCGGGGTCAGGCGAAGGCGCGTGTCGTCGTGATCGGCGGCGGCATCGGCGGAGCAACGGTCGCCAAATATCTCGCCGCCACCGCCACGGCTATCGAAGTGACCCTGGTTGAACCGCGGCAGAGCTACGCGACCTGTTTCTTCAGCAATCTCTATCTCGCCGGGCTGCGCCCGTTCGAATCGCTCAGTCATGGTTATGAAGCGCTGGCAAAACAAAATGGCATCACCGTCATTCATGAGTCCGCCGCGGCGATTCACCCGGCGGTGAAAACCGTTGCGCTGAACAACGGGTCGAAGCTCAGCTACGACCGTCTCGTTGTTGCGCCAGGCATCGCATTCAGGGATCGGGCGCTTAACGGCTATGACGAAGCGGCGATGGAGATCATGCCGCACGCCTGGAATGCAGGGCAGCAAACCAGGCTGTTGCGCCAGCAACTGGAAAGCATGGAGGACGGCGGGCTGTTCGTGCTCGTTGCTCCGCCGAATCCGTTTCGCTGCCCGCCAGCCCCCTACGAGCGCGCTTCGCTCGTCGCATCCTATTTCCAGCGCCGCAAACCCAAGGCCAAAATTCTGATCCTCGATGCGAAAGACAGCTTCAACGCGCAGGACCTGTTCCAGGACGCTTGGAACCGCCACTATCCGGGAATGATCGAATGGCTACCGGCCCAGTTCACTGGCGGGGTCACGGCGATCGACGCGAAGACCCGGTCGGTGATCACCGAGGGAGCAACATTCAAGGCCGCGGTGGCCAATGTCATCCCGGCGCAAATGGCCGGGCGCTTGGCGCAGCAGGCAGGGCTCGCCAATCAGTCGGGCTGGTGTCCGGTTGATCCGGTCACCTTCGAATCGGCGCTGCAGCCCGGCGTCCATCTGGTCGGCGACGCGATCATCGGCTGGGATATGCCGAAATCCGCCTTCTGCGCCAACAGCCAGGCCAAAGCCTGCGCCTTTGCTATCGCGGCCGATCTCACCGGATCAGCGCGTTTCCCGGCGCATTTGTTCAACACCTGCTACACCTATCTCGCCCCGGACGATGCGTTCAGCAACGCCATCAGCTTCAAGCCCGTCGATGGGAAGCTCAAGAGCGTCATTAGCTTTATCAGCAAGGTCGAGGAAAGCTCCGAGGTCCGCCGGCAGGCTGCGCGCGCGGCGGAAGGCTGGTATGACGCGTTCACGCACGACGTGTTTGGCTGAAACGAAACTCAACTCCGCTCGACGGCCGGGCCGGCCATTGCGGAAATGCCGGCACCATGCTGGGTACGCTCCGCCTTGGCACCGGATCGTTGCTCCGGGATCAGCGCTGGAACAGGATCGGGCAGCCGCTCCAGCCGCAGCGAATTCACCACCACGAGAATGATCGAGCCGGCCATGACCGCCGCCGCAAGGATCGGCTGCAGAAGTCCGAATGCTGCGAACGTCAGGGCGACGAGGTTGTAGCCGAACGCCCACATAAGGTTGGTCAAAATGGTCCTGCGGACCGCGCGGGCCACGTCGACGATCCAGGGCAGCATCCACAATCCGTCAGCAGGCAGCACGAGCGCCGCAGTCTCGCGGGCGAGATCGGTGGCGGAGCCGACGGCGATACCGACATCTGCGGCGGCCAGGACCGGCCCGTCATTCAGTCCATCGCCGACCATCGCCACCGAACTGTGGCCATGGCGGAGCCGATCCAGGGCCAGCCGTTTGGCCTCCGGCGAAAGGCCAGCTTGGATGTCCTTGATCCCGACCAGGACCGCGATCCGCTCCGCCGCTTGCGCCAAGTCGCCGGTCAACAGCGTGGCGTCGAGCCCGCGCTCACGCAGAGCCGCGATCGCGGCCTGCGCCTCGGGAAGCGGTGAATCATCGAGTGACAGCACGGCGTGAACCTGCTCGCCCCAACCGAGATAGACCACCGAATGACCGCTCGCCTCCAGCGACCGCGCACGCTCGGCCAGCGACGGGGGAATCGGCCAGCCCAGATCATTCATCAGTCTGCCGTTCCCTGCCGCCACGGCCCGGCCTTCGGCACTGCCGCGGACGCCACGGCCGGGAACCGTCCGGACATCGCGGGTGACGAGCGGCGTGATGCCCCGCTGAGTGGCGGCTGCCGCGATGGCCCGCGCCAGACCATGCTCGGAAAGGCGCTCCAGACCGGCGGCGCGCGCCAGTACTTCGTCGATGCCGACCTCCTCGCAGTCGACGCCCACGAGACGCGCTTTGCCCGCCGTCAGAGTGCCGGTCTTGTCGAAGGCGAGCAGCCGGACACGCGCGAGGGTCTCGAGCACGCCGGGGTCGCGGACGAGGCAGCCGTGCCGCGCCAGCCGGCCGATGCCGAGT
>NZ_RZSX01000438.1:0-5212 GCF_004023105.1 Mesorhizobium sp. M5C.F.Ca.IN.020.32.2.1
AAGATTGCTGCGGCGCGGGCCGCCGGTCGGATCCGGGCCACTGAGCCCCGGATCCATTCAGGATCGGCAGTCCGCACGTTCAGCCGGGACCGCCTACTTGATCGCGTCCCAACTCTTCTGGATGTCAGTGGCGACATCCTGGGCGGACTTGCCGCCGACGAGATCGATCATGCCGGTCCAGAAGGCGCCGGCGCCGATCTTGCCCGGCATCAGGTCGGACCCGTCGAAGCGGAAGGTCGAGGCCTCGGCAAGGATTTCGCCCTGCTTCTTCAGCGCGTCGCTGGCATAGGCCTCCTTGTTGACCGACTTGAACGGCGTCACGAAACCGCCCTGGGCCATCCAGATCTCATGGGCGAGCGGCATCTTCAGGAATTCTATGAACGCGCGGGCACTCTTGCTATCCTTGGTGATCATGGCCAGCGTGCCGGCGCCGAGCACCGGGGTGCCGAGGTCGGGCTTGGAAGCATAAGGTGGGAAGTAGAAGAAGTCGGCGTCCTGGCCGATCTCAGTGCCTTCCGGGAAGAAGGTCGGGATGAAAGACGCCTGATGGTGCAAATAGCATTTCGGCGGCACCGAGAACAGGCCTTTCGGGCTGTCGCGGAAGTCGGTCGCCGCCACCGCCTTGGCGCCGCCGTCGACCATCTTGTCGTCGGTCGCGATCTTGCCGAAAATGTCGATGGCGTTGACCACCGCGGGATCGTTGAATGGGATCTCGTTCTTCACCCACTTGTCGTAGGTCTCGGGCGTCTGCGTGCGCAGCATGATGTCCTCGACCCAGTCGGTCGCCGGCCAGCCGGTGGCGCCGCCCGAACCGAGCCCGATGCACCATGGCGTGCCGCCGTCGGCGATGATCTTCTTTTCAAGCTCGGCGAGCTCTTCCTGCGTCCTCGGCACCTCGTAATCTGCTTCCTCGAAATTGTCCGGCGAGTACCAGACCAGCGATTTCACGTCGGCCTTGTAGGGGAAGGCGAAGAAGCCCGGCTTGCCGTCCTTGTCGTTGAAGGTGCCGAGGTCGACCCATGACTGGCCGGCGCCGTAATTGTCCTTGATCCAGTTGGCGGTGTCATCACCGAGCGGCGTCAGCAGGCCTTTGGACGCCAGATCCTGGATTAGGCCCGGCTGCGGCAGCACCGCGATGTTGGGCGGGCTCCCGGCCTGCGTGTCGATGACGATCTGCTGCTCGTAATTTTCCGACGACGAGTATTTGATCTCAGCGCCGGTGGCCTCCGAGAAATAGTCGAGAACGGTGCGCACAAGGCCCTCGTCCTCGCCGCGCCATGGCCCGAAGATCGATAGCGTCTCGCCCTTGAGGTCGACCTTCTTGAGCTCTTCGTAGTTCGCCCAGTTGAAGCGGGGGTCCTCACCCGGCTTGAACTTCAGTTCGGCTTGCGCCGGTGCGCCCAGGGCGAGCGTGACAAAAGCGGCGCTCAGCAGAAGCATTTTCGTCATAGGTATTCCCTCCCAGTGGTGACAAACACCGGACGGAACCTCCATTCCGTCCGCCGACGCCGCAGGACTGTGACTCAGTCGGAAAGGAACCGCAACCTTTCGAAGAGTCTTCCAAAGCGCTTTGGTTCTTTTCGATGACGCCACTGAATGGATCAGGAGTCAAGAGGGAGACAGGCTAATCGATTTAATTCTGCCGACATAAGGAGCAACTAAATGCGCAGCAGCAGCAAATTTTGCTTCAAACCGGTCGGAAACAGTGCTTATGGTCCTAGATGCAGCAGCGCTGCCGTGGCCGGGCTGACAAATCCTAGTTAAAAGAGCTTTGAGGCTTGGAGGCCTCCGGTGAACCTCAAACAGCTTTCCCAGAGACTGGCGCTTTCGCAGACAACGGTAAGCCGTGCGCTGAACGGCTACCCGGAAGTCAACGAGGAAACGCGGCGGCGGGTGATCGACGCCGCCAAGCGCCACGGCTACCGCCCCAACCCGAGCGCGCGCCGGCTGGCAACCGGCAAGACCGGGATGATCGGTTATGTCTTGCCGACCGGGACGACCGTCGACATCGACCCGCATTTCGTCGAATTCCTGTCGGGTCTCGGCGACTATGCCCGTTCGCACGAACTCGACCTGGTGCTGTCACCGGCCGATGCCGACGACCAGGAGACGACCTACCGGCGCATTGTCGCCAACCGGCAGGTCGACGCCGTCTACGTCTCATCGCCGAGGCCGGCCGACCGGCGGGTGGCGCTGGTCAGCACGCTCGGCATCCCCTTCATCGTCCATGGCCGCAGCGAAGGGCTCGATTTCGACTACCCCTACACCGACATCGACAATGAGGGCGCGTTCCACGAGGCGGCTCGGCTGCTCGTCCAGCTCGGTCACCGGCGGCTGGCGCTGATCAACGGCGACGACCGCGAGACTTTCGCCATTCACCGCGAGCGTGGCGTGCGCCGTGCGCTGGCGGCGAGCGGTCTGGCCCTAGGCGAAGGCCATGTCTGTTCCCTCGCCATGACCGAGGAGAACGGCTACCGCGCCGCCAGACGGCTGCTCGAGCGCAGCGATGCGCCGACCGCGATCGCCTGCTCCAGCCTGATCATGGCGCTCGGCGTCGTGCGGGCGGCGCGCGATCTCGGCCTGACCATCCCCGGCGACCTGTCGCTGATCGCCCATGACGACGTCTTCCCCTGGCTAAAGCCGGAAAATTTTTCGGTGCCGTTGTCGACGACGCGTTCGTCGATCCGTTTGGCCGGCGCGCGCGTCGCCGAGCGGCTGGCGGCGCGGATTTCCGGATTGGAGGAGGGCGCCCGCGGCGAAGTCTGGCCGGTCGATCTGGTGGTAAGGGGATCGGTCGCCGGAGCCCGGGCCCAGCGCACTGGTTTCGGCTCGACCTGACCTGAATCAACACAACCCCAAAGCGCCAGAGCTATACCATCGCAGCCTCGGCCGCCTTGGTGACCAGCAGGCCGTAGTTGAAATCTTTGTCCCTGCCCTTGGGGCCGAAATTCACGGCCGTGGCGCTTCTGTCTGCGCTGATCGGGGCAAAACGGTTCACCACTTCCGTCCAGGATTTTTTCCGGAGCCCAGCCGAAGAGCGGCAACGTTGCCAAAGACGCGCAAATTCCTTTTCGCACAAGGGGGAGAAGTGGAGACGCGCATCAGTCGAGGAACGGCTTGGCCTTCATTGTCGCGGGCACCGGCACGCCAAGGCGCGCAAGCACCGTCGGCGCAAGCTGCAGCTGGTCGAGCAGCGTATCGGCCTCCGGACCCTTGCCCTGTCCGAAATAATACAGAGCAAAATCCTGCATATCGTCGTCATGGCCGCCATGATGGCCGCGATCGGTCTGGCCGTGATCGGCGGTGACGATCACCTCGTAGCCGGCTTCCCGCCAGCGCGGCAGGAAGGTGGCCAGCATGCCGTCCATCGCATAAACGGCATGGTCCATCTCGTGGCAGTCGTGGCCGAAGCGGTGGCCCATCGAGTCCAGTGTGCAGGTATGCAGGATGCCGTAGTCGATGCCGTGGCGCCTGGTCAGCATGGTCAGCGTCGCGAACAGGTCGATGTCGCTCGGCGTCATCTGGTTGCGGGCGTTGTAGCCGGTCATCGTGTGGAAACGGCCATACGTGATCGGCCCGCCCGGCTCGTCGAATTCCAAATCCTCGACCAGATCGAAAGGATAGGCCCGGAAGAATTCGGACCAGTAGGAATGGGTGACCGCGCCGGTCTTGCCACCGGCCTTGCTGACCTCGGAGAAGATATCCGGTTGCTCGACGCGAAACCGGTTCTCGTTGGTCAGGATACCATGCACCTGCGGCGCCACGCCGGTGTGGATCGAGGCATAGCAGCAGGCCGAGGTCGACGGCAGCACGGAACGCATCTTCCAGATGCGCGCTTCGCCCGATTGCACCCAGCCTTCGAGATTGCCCATCAGCCGGCGCCAGTTGCGGTAAGGCACGCCGTCGAGGATGATCAGCAGAAGTTTTGTCGTCAGCGCCACGGGGTGTCTAATTGCCCGCGCTGGCCATGCGCCGTCCCTTGATCGCCTTTTCCAGCCAGCCGATCTCCATTTCGGGGACTGAGGACAAGAGAAGGTCGGTGTAGGCATCGAACGGCGGCGCCAGCACCTGGCTTTTCGCGCCGTAGCGCACCACCTCGCCGCGATACATCACCGCGATCGAATCGGCGATCGACTTCACCGTGGCGAGGTCGTGGGTGATGAACAGATAGGCGACGTTTTCCTCTTTCTGCAGCTCGAGCAACAGTTTCAGGATGCCGTTGGCCACCAGCGGGTCGAGCGCCGAGGTCACCTCGTCGCAGATGATCAGCTTCGGCTTGGCGGCGAGCGAGCGGGCGATGCAGACGCGCTGCTTCTGCCCCCCGGAAAGCTCGGCCGGGTAGCGGTCGATGAAACCCTTGCCCATTTCGATCTTGTCGAGCAGCTCGGCGACGCGGGCGTCACGCTGTCTTCCACGCAGACCGAAATAGAATTCGAGCGGCCGGCCGATGATTGTGCCGACGGTCTGGCGTGGGTTCATCGCCACGTCGGCCATCTGGTAGATCATCTGCAATTGCCGCAGATCCTCCTTGGGCCTGTCGGCGAGCCGGTTGGCGAGCGGACGTCCATCGAAGGTGACGGTGCCCTCTTCGGGCGGCAGAAGGCCGGTGATGGCGCGCGCCAGTGTCGACTTGCCCGAACCGGACTCGCCGACGACAGCCAGCGTCTGGCCCGGATAGATGTCGACCGAGACGTTCTTCAGCACCTTGATATGGCTGCGGCCATAGGCGGCGGTGATGTTCTTGACAGACAGGAACGGCGTCGTGCCGGGCTTCTGCTCCTGGTGCTCGATCTCATGCACCGAGACCAGCGCATTGGTGTATTCCTGGCGCGGTTCCTTGATGATCTGGCGGGTGCCGCCCCATTCGACCAGCCGGCCGTGACGCAGCACCATGATCTCGTCCGAGACCTGGGCGACGACGGCAAGATCGTGAGTGATGTAGAGCGCGGCGACATGGGTGTCGCGGATGGCGTCCTTGATCGCCGCCAGCACGTCGATCTGCGTCGTCACGTCGAGCGCCGTGGTCGGCTCGTCGAAGACGATCAGGTCGGGCTCGGAGCACAGCGCCATCGCTGTCATCACACGCTGCAGCTGGCCGCCGGACACCTGGTGCGGAAAGCGCTCGCCGATGCTTTCGGGGTTCGGCAGGCTGAGCTTCTTGAACAGCGCGACGGCGCGTTTTTCGGCCGCGGCTCGTGCCGCCGTGCCATGC
>NZ_RZSX01000439.1:0-5198 GCF_004023105.1 Mesorhizobium sp. M5C.F.Ca.IN.020.32.2.1
CACCAGGAATACGTCGTTGTACTTGGCAAGAATTGCCGCAGCCGTTGCCAAGCCAAACACCGCATAGGCGATCACGCTTCGCCGCTCGATCAGATTAGCCATCGCGAGCAGGAGCAGTGCGCAAAAGCCGACAACGGCGACCGAATGCGACAAGGCCCGCTGCGATTCCCAGGCGATTTGCGGGATTGTGAAAAGTCCGAGCATGGCCGCCGATGCCGTCGCTTTCGTGTAGCCGAACCGCCGCATGGCGGCGAACACACTGCAGGCGGCGAGGAACAGCACGGAGTATTTGACCAGCTTCAGCGTGAAAATATTGGTGCCGAAAATTTGCGCGGCCAGCCAGTTGATCCATGTATAGAGAGGCGGTTGCGAGCCGCCATATCCAGCCCAAAGATATGGAAGATAAATCAGTTGCTCCGCGTCATCGACGCCGACGCCAGTTCCTGCCCAAGTGGCCAGAATGGACAATATGACGGTTTGCAAGGCCAAATAAGCGGCGACCATGACGATCGCCGCCGGGAAGGGGCCGATCCTGCTCTCGGCAAGCCATTCGTCCCACTTCATCGAATACTTCAACGAGTTCTCATCGCCCGTGCCAGTTGCCGCCGGCTCCGCTAGCACGAAGACCGTGCCCCGCACAATGTGGCAGCCCTGATCGCTTCCGGGGCGGCGGGCTTCAAGTCGAATCGTACCGCCGCTCTAGCTTTTTGGTTAAGCATCGGGCTTCTCCAAAATCGGTCGCACCCCGGGTCGGGCCGGAGGGCAGGCCTTTGGGTGCGGTGCTCTAGGTCCGCATCTTCTCGCCGCTCGGGTCGAAAGGCGGCTCGACATTGATGCGGGCCGAACGCCGGCTTCCGAGGATTTCGATCTCGAACAGTCCGGCGCTCTCTTCCCCGGCTAACGCCGCTGGCACATAGCCTTGCGCCATCGATTTCTGGACGTAATGGGCATAGCCGCCGGAGGTGACCCAGCCGACCACGCGCCAATCGCCATCGACGATGCCGCGCACGGCCGAAGCGCCTTCCGCGGCCCTGGAGCCGCGCACTTCCTTGCCGTCCGTATCGAAACGCGGCGCACCATAGCCGTGCGGCTTTTCCACCGTGCCGTAGTCCTTGCCGCCGACCTTGGCCCAGATCGGTTCGTCGCCCATGACATCGGCGTCCGCGGCATCGACGATGAAAGAGACACGGCGCAGTTTTGGCCCTTCTGCCTGCTCCCTGGCTGCCGCTTCGCGTCCGATGAAGTCGTTCTTCTCCAGTTTGACGAAGCGGTCCATCGCGCCTTCGAACGGCCCGTAGATCGGGCGCAGTTCGCGGAACCAGGTCGGGAAATTCTTCTCCAGTCGCATCGAGAGCAGGGCGCGCATGCCGAAATCGACGAGGCCAAACTCTACTCCGGCATCCTTGATCGCCTTGTAGACGAGGCGCTGGTATGCTGGCGCCATCCAGATCTCGTAACCGAGGTCGCCCGTATAGGTAATGCGATTGACCATGCAGGGCGCGCCGCCGACCGCCATCTCGCGGAAGTCCATGAAGCGGAAAGCCTTGGTCGAGATGTCGACATCGACCAGCTTCTGCAGCAGGTCGCGTGATTTCGGCCCGGCGATGGACAAGCCGACCAGCGTCTGGTCGAAGCGGTGAATGCGGACGCTACCATCCTTCGGCAGGTGCTTCTCGAACCAGCGCATATGGTACTTCTGCGCCGCCGACGAGCTCCAGATCATGTAGCGCTCTTCACCCGCCTTGGCGATGGTGAAGTCGCCGATCAGCCTGCCAAATTCGTTGAGCATTGGGGTCAGCACGATGCGGCCGGTCTTCGGCATGCGGTTGGTCATCAGCCGGTTGAGGAAATCCTCGGCTGCCGGCCCGGAGACTTCGTATTTGGCGAAGTTGGCGATCTCGGTGACGCCGACCTTCTCGCGGGTCGCACGCACTTCCTCGCCGATCGGCCCGAAATCGTTGGAGCGATGGAAGGAAACGATGTCCTTCGGCTCCGTGCCTTTCGGTGCGAACCAGAGCGGGGTTTCGAGGCCCCAGCTATCGCCCATGACGGCGTTTTTGGCCAGCATCGTGTCGTAGAGTGGCGTCGTTTGCGCTGGGCGCGCGGCCGGCAATTCCTCGTTGGGAAAGCGGATGGAGAAACGGCGCGAATAGTTTTCGCGCACCTTGGCATTGGTGTAGCGCAGCGTCGCCCATTCGCCAAAGCGCGCCACGTCCATACCCCAGACGTCGAAGCCGGGATCGCCATGAACCATCCAGTTCGACAATGCCAGCCCGACGCCGCCACCCTGCGAGAAACCGGCCATGACGGCGCAGGCGCACCAGAAATTGGTCAGGCCCTGCACCGGGCCGACCAGCGGGTTGCCATCCAGTGCGAAGGTGAAGGGACCGTTGATGATCTGCTTGATGCCGGCCTTCTCGATGCCGGGAAAATGCTTGAAGCCAATTTCGAGCGACGGCGCGATGCGGTCGATGTCGGGCTGCAGCAGCTCATGGCCGAAATCCCACGGCGTGTTGATCGGCGACCACGGCTTGCAAGCCTTTTCATAGGTGCCGAGCAGGATGCCGTTGCGTTCCTGGCGGGTGTAGATTTCGCCCTTGAAGTCCATCACGCCGATCATCTCGCGGCCGGTCGACTTGTTGAATTCCTCAACCTCCGGCATTGGCTCGGTCAAGAGGTACATATGCTCCATAGCCAGGAGCGGCAGCTCGACACCGACCATGCGGCCGATTTCGCGCGCCCACAGGCCGCCGCAGTTGACGACATGCTCGGCCTTCACCGTGCCTTGCTCGGTAACGACGTTCCAGGTGCCGTCGACTTCCTGCGTCAGCTCGACGACGCGGTTGCGCAGCACGATCTCGGCGCCGAGCTTCCTGGCCGCCTTGGCGTAGGCGTGGGTGGTGCCGGAAGGGTCGAGATGGCCTTCGACCGGATCCCACATGGCGCCGACGAAATTCGTCTCGTCCATCAGCGGGAACATCGCCTTGGCCTCGGACGGCGTGATCAGCTCGGTGTCCATGCCGAGATAGCGGCCCTTGGCGTGGGCAAGGCGCAGGAAGTCCATGCGCTCGGGCGTGTCGGCCATCATCACGCCGCCGGTCAGGTGCAGCGAACAGGACTGGCCGGAAAGTTCTTCGATCTCCTTGTAGAGCTGCACCGTATAGGCCTGCAGCTTGGCGACGTTGGGATCGCCGTTGAGCGTATGGAAACCGCCCGCCGCATGCCAGGACGAGCCGGAGGTGAGCTCCGAGCGCTCGATCAGCATGATGTCGGTCCAGCCGGCCTTGGCCAGATGGTAGAGCACCGAGCAGCCGACGACGCCGCCGCCGATGACAACCGCTTTTGCATGAGATTTCATGAAGATAGTTCCGTTTTTGAAGAGATTGAATCGAGTGAGCGGGGGGTGAACACAAAGCGGAGAAGGGCGCCGGCTGGAATGATCTCACGCCCTGCCTCTACCCTGTCGACCGGGGGAGAGGTGTCGGGTGACGCTCGACGGAGTGGCGGTCGACTGTTCATCAAACCAATACAGATAGTTAAAAATCGGTCGGCGCGCCGCCTTCGGACCGGCGTTTGTCGACGAAGGCGTTGAGCTCCTCGCGGATAGCCGGGTCCATATACGGCTCTTCATAGGAGGCCAACCGCTCCTTCCAGACCCGATTGGCCTTTTCGAGAGCCGTCGGCGATCCGGCTTCCGCCCAGGTCTCGAAATTGCGCCAGTCGGAGATGATAGGCGAATAGAACGCGGTCTTGTAGCGGTCCTGGGTATGCTGGGTGCCGAAGAAATGGCCGCCCGGACCGACGGACTGGATGGCGTCGAAGCCGAGGGCCTCCTCGGAGAGGTCGAGCGGGGTCAGGAACTCGGCCACCATCTGCAGCAGATCGATGTCCAGAATGGTCTTCTCGTAGGAGCAGCGCAGGCCGCCTTCCAGCCAGCCGGCCGCATGCATCATCAGATTGCCGCCGCCCTGGATGGCGCCCCACAGCGAGAACACGCTTTCATAGGCCGCCTGCGCGTCGACCGTGTTGGCGGCGCAGGTGTTGGAGGTGCGGTAAGGGATGTTGTAGCGGCGGGCGAGCTGGCCGCCGACCAATTGCGCCTTCATATATTCCGGCGTGCCGAAGGCCGGCGCGCCGGACTTCATGTCGACGTTGGAGGTGAAACCGCCATAGCCGACTGGCGCGCCCTTGCGCACCATCTGGGCGAAGGCAATGCCGGACAGCGCTTCGGCATTCTGCTGCACCAGCGCGCCGGCGATGGTCACCGGCGCCATGGCGCCCGATAGGGTGAACGGCGTCACGATGACGACCTGGCCCTTGCTCGACATCTGGATGATACCTTCCATCATCGGCACGTCGAGCTTGAGCGGCGAATTGGTGTTGATGATGGTGAACACCGATGGCTCTTCGAGAAGCTGTTCGCTGCTGATGCCGCGCGCGATCCTGGTGATCTCGATGCCGTCGACATTGCGCTCCTTGCCGAGCGAATAGATGTGGAACACCTTGTCGGTTAGCACGCTCAGATCGCGGATGCATTCGAGGTGCCGGACGGACGGATGGATGTCGATCGGCTCGACCGGATAGCCGCCCGTGCAGTTTAGGATGTTGTGCATCTGCGCAAGCTTGAGGAAGTTGCGGTAGTCCTGCTGATTGCCCGGCCGGCGGCCGCGGTCGATGTCGGAACAATTGGGCGCCGACGCCATCATCGAGATGATCAGATTGTCACCGCCGAAGCGGACATTGTGCGCCGGATTGCGGGCATGGATGGTGAATTCCGACGGGCAGTGGGAAACCAGCTCGAGGATCATGTCGCTGTCGAAGCGCACCCGCTCGCTGCCTTCACGGACATCCGCGCCATGCGCCTTCATGATGCGCCGGGCCTCGTCGTGCAGCACGTCGACGCCGATTTCCCTAAGAACGCGGAGCGATGCGAGGTGGATCGATTCCAGCTCGTCGTCGGAGACCAGCTTCGTCGGCGTCAGCGGGATTTTCAGTTGGCGGAAAGGCGGCTGCTCGAACGCCGCCGATCCGCTGGCGCGCTTTCCCGCGCGGCCGCCGCGACGGGCGCGGTCGTTTGCCAATGCCGGTTCGGCGGGATGAAGGGCGGCGGTCATGATAGTCCTCGTACGCTGCGATAAGTGCGGCGGCATAATGGACCGCCGGCTGTCCCGCCATTGCGGAGGCGACGACCACTAGGA
>NZ_RZSX01000043.1:0-15135 GCF_004023105.1 Mesorhizobium sp. M5C.F.Ca.IN.020.32.2.1
CCCCATAGACCCCTATCCCACGGACACGGCCGCTTATTTACTGTGGAACCTTGGCCGCGGGGCTTGAGCGCGAGTGCGACGCGCTGCCGTGCCGGCGCATCGCTATCTGTCAACTGCGATTCCGTCGTCTGGGTCCATGAACTGCAGACCCGTGAGGGCTGACAATTTGAGCACGGCTTCTGCTATCCAGTGCGCGGGCAATTTCCTTTCGCACAAACGCGGCGGAAAAGTTCTGCGACCGCGCATCGGGCCAATTAAAGGCTGCCGGATGGCTTGAAGTCTAATAAAGAGGCAGTCTGCGGGTGGTGCACCGCTGGCCCAAGGGCGGTCGAAGCAGCCGTCCCTTTTTCAGCGACTTAGCGGTCGCGCAATGAGCGCTACTCCTTCGGGGGATCGTATACGATGCATGTGCCAGGCGCGCGGATATCAATGGCCTCGGCCGTCAACGAGTCCATCGGGTATAGGGCGCCTATGATATCTCCCTGCTTCGCCCAGAGGCGCGGGTGCCTTTCCACCATCCGTTGATGTATTCCTCTTCGCTTGGCATCGGACCCGAATAATCATAACTCTGCCGGCATTTCCTCAGCAGAACTGGCCGCGTCAGGGCGGCTTTGATACTTTTGGGGTAGAACCGATCCAAGCCCTCATCGCGAATATAGCAGCCGCAGATTGGCCGCCTTGTTCGATTGTCCGAAGGCAAACGCAGGAAATCGGCGTTTCGCGAACAGCTCGCGACAAACTTCGACCCGATCGCATCGACGGCGAGGTCTGGATCTTACGGGCCCGCTATTTGTCCTCGTTCCGTGACGATGGCAGAAGGGCAAAGGGGCGGAAGCGAGGGGAAGCCTTCAAGATAAGACGCCCCCTCGTCCTCAGCTGCCGCTATATCTGGGTCGCCCAGCGTGTCGGCCGTCAGGCCTTCGGTGATCGCCTGTGTGCGCTCCCAGGCAGATCTCGCGCTAACGGGCCAAGCAAATCGCCATCCTCATCCACGCGGGGACGTCGCCTTAACGTTCTAGGACAAATGCCTTGATCAGCGTTTGCCTTTCCTCAGCAAAACTGCCGCGCCAGGTCCGCTTTGATATTCCCGTGCGGATCGTTCCTTGTGACTCTACCAGCGTCAAACCGACGTTTTTAAGCGGATAGGCACATGATCGCCGATAAATCCAACGATCCGCTCTATTGTATGCCTCACGTCCGCGAATGCGCAGTGGTGCCAAGCTTTTTATTTCATCCAGTACGTCGAAAAAGACGCACTTCACCGCCCCCTACATCGCATTACCACCAGACGAACCGCGAATCGTTCTCAAGTATATGCGATTGAAACGCAAAGTGTCAGCGCAATATTTGACGCGGTTCGCATACTGCATTATTCTTCAATAGGCAGAGCCAATGACGCCTTTATCCGATCCATTACGACCATCGTCTTGACTGCTTTGATATCAGACTCATGAAAAAATCGGCGGGTAAATGCCTCATACTCGGCCATGTCCCGGACAGAGATCAGCAGAAGGAAGTCGGCTTCACCCGTCACATAGTACGCACTCATGATCTCAGGCGTGCGCCGAACCGCCTGCTTGAATCTATCAATGATATCTACCCGCTCACGCTCGAGACTGATCGACGCCAGCATGAGCATGGGACGACCCACGGCTTGTGGCGAGACTATGGCAACGTCAGCCTCGATCACACCTTCATCACGCAGTCGCTTCAGTCGCCGCTGACAAGCGGTCGCAGAAAGGCCCGCAAGTTCGCCCAATTCAGCCGTCGTCAGGCGATTGTCGCGCTGCACTGCGTTGAGAAGCTTGCGATCAACTCGATCCAGGTCCATTTCACGATCACTGCAAAAAAGGAGAGGTTTGCGCAGAAAAACTGCTTGGCTCACACGATATTAGCCTGAGTTCCACAAGGATCAAGCCATAAAATGATCCGATCAGCGAAAGGCATGTGCCTCCCGTGGTGAACCTCTTGTCTTATTAAATTCGGCCGAATGGTATGATCGCCCGCAACGGTAGCTCGACGGCTTCTCAATCAAGGCATTTCGTTGCCACAACTGCAGAAATGGGCGTCCCGAGTAGATTTTGCGCTCTTTACCCACGTAACACGGATCTGATGACGAGCATGACAAGCCATTTTCTTCCTTTGGACGTCCTCCGGCAGGAATTTCCAGCCACCCAAAGCGCCATTTACATGGATGTTGCAAATCAGGGGCTCATATCCAGAACCACCCGTACGTCCATGGATCAGCACCTTGATAATCGACTAAACGGCTTGAATGACGAAGAAGGAATGATGCAGCTTGTCGAGCAAACACGCTCCAGATTTGCTCAATTTATTGGGGCCGAAAAGGACGAAATCGCTGTTACGAAGAATGCATCGGAAGGCATTAACATAATCGGAAACGCGATTCCTTGGAAGCCCGGAGACAATGTTGTCCTGTGCCGCCAATTGGAGCACGCAAACAACATCCTTCCTTGGCTTCAACTCAGGGACAAGCACGGAGTTGAGCTGCGGATTGTAGAATCTGATAACGGCGCAATCCCGTGCGACGCTACTATCGATCAAATCGACTCGCGCACCCGTATCGTTACAGTATCGACTGTCACAATGGTGCCAGGTTTCAAGACAGTGATGGAGCCGATAGCCGAGGCTTGCAAGCGTCTTGGCGCCTTTCTTTTGGCCGACGCCTCCCAATCAGTTGGCATCCTCCATACCGATGTCAAACTGCTTGGCGTCGACGGTTTGGTGGCTTCATCTTACAAGGGGTTGATGGGCCTCTATGGGTTGGGATTTCTATATTGCCGCCGGGAATGGGCGGATCGCCTAAGCCCTGCCTACCTCGCCCGCTTTAGTGTCGATTTGGGCGACGCACCAGAGTCGGCTCCAATATTCGATTCGGTAAAATTGCGCGCCGGCGCGCCCCGTTTTGAGATTGGCCATTTCAATTTTCCCGGCGTCATAGCGGTCCACGCATCCATCGGACAGCTGATGGAAATCGGCACGCCCGCCATTGAACAAAGCGTTACATCGGTTGCAAGGCGACTGGCGTCGGGCCTCCTAGACCTCGGGCTCCCGGTCTGCGGCGGAACGCCAGGGGATCACACCGGAAGTATTGTTGCTCTCGGAGATCCAGCACCTAGTTCGGGAAAAGCCGATAGCCGCATTCAGTCGCTGCACGAGCATTTATTGAAAAACCAGGTGATCGTCTCAGCACGCCGGGGAATGCTGCGCTTCTCGCTACATTTATACAACACAGCAGACGAGGCTGACCGAGTTGTCGGCCTGGCAAAGAACTGGCTGGCATAGCCGCAAGCTTGCGTTCTCAAGGAGGGATAGGAGTATTCATGTCGTCCATCAGCACACAAACGGTAGAGCTTCTCAAACAACTCATAAAAATTGAGAGCATCAACCCTTCAGCGTCGGCAAAGGGGAGCGGTGAACAAAAGGTCGCTGAGTTCCTCGAGGCCTTTTGCCGAGAGCGTAATCTGCCCTTTGAGTATCAGGAAGTCACCGACGGCCGCGCCAACTTCTTCACCTGGGTTCCTGGGCAGGAGCCCGACAAGCGTGTCCTGTTCATATCCCACATGGACACGGTGCCGGTTGATAATTGGGAGGCAGATCCTTTTTCGCCGGACGAACGGGATGATCGGATTTATGGGCGAGGAAGTTGTGACGATAAGGGCCCGCTCGCGGCAATGCTCATGGCTCTTAGCACCCTGGGGGACCGTAAGCCACGATACACGATTGTCCTAGGTGCAAGCGTCGACGAAGAATACCGAAAGAAGGGGGCGCGAAAAATCGCTCAATCAGGTGTATCCTACGAGGCCGCAGTGGTCGGTGAGCCCACTGACTTGGAGCTTGTCGTTGCACATAAAGGATCGGTCCGCTGGCAGGTTGAAGTGGAGGGTGTGCCCGCTCACAGCTCCAAGCCCCATCTCGGAGTGAACGCGATCACAGGAATGGCCAAGGTTATCTTGGCGCTCGACAAGATTAATGAGACTCTGTCCCAACGCGTGCACCCCCTGGTCAGCCCCCCGACCCTCACGATCACGCTCATCGAAGGGGGTGCGGAATTGGCGACGGTACCGCCATCCTGCCGGGTGTGGATCGACCGGCGGCTCATACCGGGAGAGCGACCGGCGGACGCGCTCCAGGAGGTAGAAAACATCCTGGAGGGCCTGCGCCAGGGTCCCGATAAGATCAAGGTGCGCTCGCTGCTACCCGCTCTGGAAGATCCAGCTCCCCCGAGTGCGGAAGCCACAAAAATCGCCGCGGTGGCGGCAAAGGCCTGTGCTGAAGTTGCCGGAACGGGCCAGCACCGCGGAGTTCCATATGGGACGGATGCGAGTCAGCTGTCGTTGGGAGGTATTCCCTGCGTTATTCTTGGACCTGGGAGTATTGATCAGGCCCATACTGCCAATGAGTACGTGGAGATTGATCAATTGGCCAAAGCGGTCGACATCTACCAAAAGATCATGCTTACCTACTAGCGACCACTGGCACAATCACGCAAGAATAGGACCCCGCGATGACTTCGGCTTCGCGGGACCACGTGCCTTACGGTAGATTTCAAGCCCTACCAAGCCACTTAGATTTGATCCCGCCGTTGCCGGATGATCATCTCTGACCTCGATGCAGCAAGAGGCTGGCGCATTGGGACGGATATCGGCTGGGGGCTTCGCAGCTGACATCCGCGGCCTCATGGTCCGATCCAGGCGAAGACGACAGCTTACCTGATCTTGGGCTTCCGATAATGACCATGACAAATGTTTGAGGCAGATAAACTCTTCTCTGCGGAGGCCGATGATCATTTTCATGATGAATGCGGCATATTCGGTGTCTTTGGCCCCTTGGATGCGGCCACTATCGTAACCCTCGGCTTGCATGCCCTGCAGCACCGGGGCCAGGAGGCGGCGGGCATTGTCTCCTATGACGGCACGCAGTTCCACGTCGAACGTCATGTCGGCCTGATCGGCGACACCTTTACCAAGCAGCCGGTCCTCGACCGGCTGAAGGGCACGCGCGCCATCGGCCACACCCGCTACGCCACCGCGGGCGGACCCGGGCTGAGCAACGTACAGCCTTTCTTCGCCGAGTTGGCCGACGGCGGCTTTGCCATCGCCCACAACGGCAACATCACCAATGCGATGACGCTGCAGCGTACGCTGCAGAAGCAGGGTTCGATCTTCTCGTCGACCTCCGACGCCGAAACGATCCTGCATCTCATCGCAACCAGCAGCGGGAAGGACGTCATTTCGCGCTTCATAGATGCGGTTCGCCAACTGGAGGGCGCATTCTCATTGGTAGCGCTCTCCCCCACAAAAATGATCGGCTGCCGCGACGCGCTCGGGATCCGGCCGCTGGTACTAGGCGAACTTGACGGCGCCTGGATCCTGGCCTCAGAGACCTGCGCGCTCGACATCATCGGTGCGCGCTTTGTTCGAGACCTCAAGCCTGGCGAGATGGTCATCGTCACCGCTGAGGGAGTGGAGAGCCTGTTCCCGCTCGAAACGCAGAAACCGCGGTCCTGCATTTTCGAGTATGTCTATTTCTCTCGTCCGGATTCGTCGGTCTAGGGCCGCAACGTCTATGAAGTGCGGAAGAAGATTGGCGCCGAGCTCGCCATCGAGAACCCGGTCGATGCCGATATCGTAGTGCCTGTGCCCGACGGCGGCACGCCGGCCGCGATCGGCTTCGCCCAAGCCGCCGGCCTGCCCTTCGAGCTCGGCATCATCCGCAACCACTATGTAGGCCGCACCTTCATCCAGCCGACGGATTCCATCCGCCACATGGGCGTCAAGCTGAAGCACAATGCCAATCGCCGGATGATCGAGGATAAGCGGATCGTGCTGGTCGACGATTCCGTAGTGCGAGGCACAACCAGCCAGAAGATCGTACAGTTGCTGCGCGATGCCGGCGCGAAGGAAGTTCATATGCGCGTTGCTTCGCCGCCGACACGCTCCTCATGCTTCTACGGCGTCGACACGCCCGAGACGGCGAAACTTTTAGCGTCGCGCATGTCGATCGAGGAAATGGCCAAATTTATCCGTGTCGATTCGCTTGGCTTCCTGTCGATCGACGGGCTTTATCGAGCTCTCGGCGAAACGGCCCGTGAGAACAAACAGCCTCAATTCTGCGACGCCTGCTTCACTGCCGAGTATCCGACCCGCCTACCCGACCAAAGGCGCTGACAACGTCCGGGCTCTGTCGGCTTTCGCCGCAGGCGGACAGTGAATCTGGCTAGCCAGGTGGAGCGGCTTCGTGGTCGGTATGAACCCCGAAGCACTGCTGCTCGGAAGGTGAAGGGTGGTCAGCCAAAGGGCAACCTGGCCTGGTAACGTTGAACTCGGCCGGAACCATTCTGCGGGCTTACTGCGGAAGAGTCCTTCGACCGCACCACCTCTGAGCGATCCCTGGTCCGTATGTTCGAACACGGCGCGCCGACAGATGCAGCGTCGGTGTCCGGGCACAGCGCCGCTGCGCAGATCAGTCGATCAATCTTCGGCCCGCTGTTGTGAAGCCGGTCGCGATGGCATGGGGCGGGTCAAAAGGTGCGGATCGGCGGCCTGTGCGATGAGCTCCTCCGAAAGGTCCGGCTGCTCGGCCAGGACTTCGCGGATCGTTTTACCGGAGGACAAGACTAACTTTGCAAGCTCCGCCGCCCGATCATACCCGATCGCGGGCGTCAGAGCTGTTGCCACGGCGGTGCTGGCTTCGAGATGCCTGCGGCAAGTCTCTGCATTGGCGGTAATGCCCACGACGCACTTCGTGCGCAGAACATCGACGGCATTGGTGAGAAGCTCAAGCGAGTGCAGTAAATTGTAGGCGATCACCGGCTCCATGACGTTCAGCTGCAGCTGTCCCGCTTCGGAGGCGAGTGTGATCGTGAGATCGTAACCGATGATCTGAAAGGCGACCTGATTGACCACCTCCGGCACTACAGGATTGACCTTTCCGGGCATGATCGAGGAGCCGGGCTGAAGCGCTGGCAAATTGATTTCGTTCAGCCCCCCACGCGGGCCGCTGGAAAGCAGCCGCAGATCGTTGCATATCTTCGAGAGTTTCGTGGCCGTCCGCTTCAGCATTCCCGAGAAGAGCACGAAGGCACCGGTATCCCAGCAGGCTTCGATCAGATTTCCGGCCGGGATAACGGGCAGGCCGGAAATCGCGCGCAACTCGGCGACAGCTGCCGCCTGATAGCCGGGGTTCGTATTGATGCCGGTGCCAATCGCCGTGCCACCGAGATTGATTTCATGGAAGAAAGCGCCAATCTCACCGAGACGGGCCACATCTTCCCGCAGCGTCGTCGCGAAAGCCTGAAACTCCTGGCCAAGCGTCATCGGAACTGCGTCTTGCAACTGCGTGCGGCCCAGTTTGATCACGTCCGAAAAGGCTTCCGACTTGCCCTCCAACTCAGTCGCGAGTTGCTCCAAAGCTCGTTGCAATGCCCCGCGTGAAAGAAGGATCGCAAGACGGATCGCTGTCGGATAAACATCGTTTGTCGATTGGGCGAAGTTGACGTCGTTATTGGGGTGCAGTTGGTCGTATTGTCCGCGTGGCAGTCCCATGATCTCCAAGCCGCGATTGGCGATCACTTCATTGATGTTCATGTTGGTCGAGGTGCCTGCGCCGCCTTGAAACACATCGAGCGGGAAATGGCTGAGATGCCTGCCGGCCGCGATTTCTTCGCAGACCTGGCAGATGACATCGGCCTTTTGCTTGTCCAGATCGCCGAGCACCGCGTTGGCGCGTGCCGCTGCCATTTTCACGTAGGCAAGCGACTTGATGAAGTTCGGAAAATGGCTGATCCGGATACCAGAAATCGGGAAGTTAGCAATGCCCCGAGCCGTTTGCGGGCCATAATAGGCATCGACCGGGATGCTTACAGGGCCAAGCGGATCTTTCTCGATGCGCTCTATTTCTGGAGCCTTCGTCACCACGATTACCTCAGTCATTGCGCTGGCGCAGTTGGCTCGGAGGCGCATGTCAGTTGGAAGCCTCCAACTCGGAGCTCATCGAAGCCTCGTCATAGCTCCGCGGGCCGAGCGGTCCCCACAAGGAAAAGTGGGCCTCCGGGCTTCGAAGTAGTTGCGGAGCGGATCCCTCCGGGGACAGAAGAGAACCAGCTCGCTGCGCCTCCATGGTGGCGCCCTATTGTTTAGCCCGATCGCCGTTTGGATCGAAAAACGCCCGGAGCGACGCGTCGCATTCATAGAGTTTGCCGGCGATCTCGATTTCCCATCGACTGTTTTCAATCAGGTCCTTCGTGACACCAGCGGGGTGGTTTACATATCCCATTCCGATTGACGTTCCGATCGTAAAGCTCTTCACGCCGGACGAAATATATCCGACAATCCTCCCGTCACAGCGGATAAGCTCTTCATGAAAGAGGACAGGCTTCGGATCGCGAAGCTTGAATGATACCAGTCGTTTTTTAAGCGGTCCGGAATTTTTCTGGGACGTCAACGCGTCTTTTCCTATAAAGCCGCCTTCTTTATTCCAGTCCACTGTAAATCCTAACCCCGCTTCAAGCAACGTATCAACTGGTGTTAGATCGAGCTGGTATTCTCGGTAGGCGCGCTCGGACCGCAGATGTTCAAGCGCGTGGTACCCTGCAGCCTTGAGGCCATACGCTTGGCCGGCCTCCCAAACAACATCAAACACGTGCTGTGCCATCTCGGTTGGAATATGAAGCTCCCAGCCAAGTTCTCCGACATAAGTCAGCCTGTTGGCTATCACACGAGCATATCCGATATCGATTTCCTGACTGGTAGCGAATGGGAACGCCGAATTCGCCAGATCTGTGTCGGTTACCTGCGATAGGATCTCGCGCGATCGCGGGCCTTGCAATGACAGGACCGCGTACCCAGACGTGAGATCGGTGACCGTGACATTCCATTCGTCAGTAATGTGTTTTGTTATCCAGGCCTTATCCCGAGGATGGACGGTCGCTGACGAGATGATTAGGAACTCTGTCTGCGACAATCGGTTTACAGTGATGTCCGTCTCTATCCCGCCCTTTTCATTGAGCATGTGGGTGTATACCAGCTTTCCCACAGGTACATCCACGTTGCCGGCGCAAAGCCACTGAAGGAAACGGCACGCATCGCGACCGTGAACCAAGTGTTTGCCGAAAGAGCTTTGGTCCAACAAGATGGCATTGTTGCGGGCAGCCTTGCACTCCTGACTGGTATATTTGAACCAGTTCGGCTCGTCGTAGGAGTAGACGTTTTTAGTCGATTCCCCCTCCCCCGCGAACCACATGGGACGCTCCCATCCCATTCCTTCGCCAAAGCTAGCTCCAAGCCTCGCCCACCGGTCGTGAAGAGCGCTTTTGCGGACACCTCGGGATGTCTCAGACTGGTAAGCCGGCCAGTGCATCTTATAGTGAAGACCCAACACTTCGGCTGTGCGATCGTGCAAATATCGTTTATTGATCTGGAAGGGATGGAAACGGGCGACATCCACGAAGCTGATATCCATCTGAGGCTCACCGGCAATGATCCACTCTGCCAGAGCTCGTCCGGCTCCCGCGCCGTATTCAATGCCCTCTGAATTATAACCTGTCGAAACGAAAAGATTTTTCGATCCAGGAACTTCACCAATCATGAACAGAAGGTCAGGGGTGAAACTTTCAGGACCATTGAAAAACTTTGCAATGCCGCAGTTCGCAAGATCAGGAACAATCTCTATCGCTTTGGTCATCGGTAGCTCAAAGTGATCCCAGTCCTCAGGAAGCTCGATGTACGCCGTTTCCTTCGGAAGCTTCCCCATCGGCAAAGGTTTTCCCCAAGGCTCGAAGGCACCAACCAAGAGCTTTCCTGTATCTTCCTTCAGATACACATGCCCGTCGGTGTCGCGTAGCACTGGCAAGGTGGGCGTCACAAAATCCATGGCTTCGGTCACTACATAAAAGTGCTCTGCCGCGTATATCGGAATTCGTGCACCTAACTTTGACGCAAGTTCTCTGGTCCAAAGCCCACACGCAAGCACGAGAATTTCAGCTTCAACAACTCCGTCGTTAGTCCGAACTTGGTAGCGTCCGTCTGCGGTACGCCAGAGGTCTGTGACTTCTGCGTTTTCGGAAATTTTTACGCCGTTCTTTTTGGCGCCAAGAGCTAACGCCATGCATGTGTCGACAGGATTGGTTTGGCCGTCACCAGGGATAAAGACTGCGCCTTCGATGATTGACGCGTTGAGCGCTGGATAGAGTTTTTTCGCCTCGCTAGGCGAGATCATGTTGGCCTCAAGGCCAAAACTTTTGGCGATCGAGGCGTTGCGTGCAGTTTCGTATAGGCGTTCCTTGGTTCTGGCGACCCCAAGCGTGCCATTTCGCTTGAATCCGGTAGCTTGGCCAGTCTCGGCCTCCAGCGCGGAGTAAAGTTCAGCATTGTATTTTGCGATCTCCGTCAGTGCGTGTGTCCCACGCGTCTGCATGATCAAACCCGCAGCGTGCCAAGTTGTACCGGACGTAAGACTGTTGCGCTCCAAGAGTGCGACGTCCTTCTTACCGTTCCTTGCAAGGTGAAAGGCAACACTTGCTCCCGCGATCCCTCCACCAACTATGACGATCTCGTGGTGGCGAGTCGCTGTTTCACGAGGACGGAAAGGCGGATTCGTAATCATATGTATCCTTGTTCGGTTTCACTCGGAACTGGCAGCGGCAAGGTGTTTCGACGAGTTCGGCCATCTTGAGCTTATGCGGGCCGCTTCCGCGCCATTTCCGGCCTTATGATCATGAGTCAGTCACTTTCCAGCAGACTAAGGGGCGAAGCTCGCGTAGATCGCGCTAATTGTGCCGCAAAAGCGGTGTCGTTCTGCGTATTCTTCGGTTGGGCGCTGAATTATTGCGCGGGAGAACGGGCGGCGCTGATGAATCAGGGTTGGTCCGATTGCGAACACTTCCAAAGCGTGTCCGAGCACCCAGATGGTAAACTGCGCCGTCTCTCAGATAGCGGCCCTTGACCCACGGCTGGGTCGCGCGCCTACACGAGCTCAGGCGATGGCCGCGTCCTTCGCGGCTGGTCCCTCGATAGCGCTGTGGCTAGCGAGTGGATTGCGGCTGCATCATGTAGGTTGCCGACACAAACTGCTCGAGGAAACCATCGACAGCCAACAAAATGATGACCTAGGCATGCCCCGAGAGAAGACCCCAACCCCCATGTCCTGCGCGACGTGGTCGCCTTTGCCGCCGAGCGGCCGAGGAAGCTGAAGGCGAACGCCGCCCACCGACCGCCCTCCGGCGAAAAGAACCCGCGCTTGCCCAGTGCCACGGCTGTCCCGAGCGCGACTGTGAGACGCGCGTCGGCACCCTCGAGCTTGCGCATCCCAAGCTGCGGAGGGCTCCTACTTCCCTCTTAAAGACGCTGACCGCAGTCGTGCGGGAGGTTGGCGGAACGACTAATAGCGGCCGCTGCTGACCAGATCCGGTGAAGTCCTCAGCGCCATCACGGCTGCCGCGCGAAGCTGCATAGTGCCAACGATCGGCTCACCGGCTAGATCAAGCGGAAGACAATGGTCGGCGGCTTCTTCTCCAAGGAGATGCCATAGTCCGCCTCGCAGGTGCGCTGCTCCTGCTCATAGCGATGAAGGAGCTTGTTAGGCCAGATGAGCCATGATCCGCTTATGGGCCTGCCGGCTGTGGGCTGATACGCCGGCTGCATGCCAGAGCGCGCGGCGACCAAGTCCTCAGCTACACCCTTCCGTGGGCACGATCTCGCGTCGATTGCGAAAGATCTGTGGCATTGAATGGGTTATGAGTGGCCGGAATACTGATAGTTGCCCGACAGGTAAACTCAGCGCTCTTCCGGGTAAGATGAAAAGTTAACGGATTGGGAAGCGAAGCACTTCGGCCACCTTCCCAATCCGGCTGCCTAAAAGCTTTCAGCTAGTCTACGACTATCAACTCTCGTGCGACGTCGGCTAGCCGCTCGCCACCCTTTTCGGTAACAACAAACGACTCCGAGATTGCGGCTCCGAAGGCAGGAGGCCTCACTCCTGATTGGAAATGGAAGCACATGCCAGCCTGGAGCACGGTCTTTTCGCCGGCGCGAATGCTCACAGTGCGCTCGCCCCAGTCTGGCGGAAAATTCATGCCGATTGAGTAGCCGGAACGGCCTTTTTTGACGTACCCGTGGCGGTTCAGAACGCTCAGCCAGACGGTGTTCAGTTCGTCGACGATTACACCCGGCTTTGCCATTTCTAGAACAGCGTCGCCACCTTCGATGATTGCATTAGCGAGGTGTTGAGCCTCCTTAGGTGGCTTTCCCATGTAGACCGTACGCGTCAGAGGCGCGTGATAATGGCGCCTGGCCGCTCCAATCTCCAGGAGGACCAGCCCCGACTTGGGCAGGGGCTTGTCCGACCATGTGAGGTGTGGAGCGTTCGTCTTCTCGTCAACCTGTATCAATGGACAGAGGCTTGTATAATCACCGTATTTCCCATCAACGCCTCTGGTCTGATCAGCATAAATCTGAGCGACGATTTCGTATTCAGGAACTCCTGGCTTCAGATTATTGATCGCCTGGCGCATGGTGTGGCTGACAATCCGACCCGCTTCCCTCATGTAGACGAGTTCAGCGTCGGATTTGACCAGTCGGGCCCAATTAACGAGGCCGCGGCTGTCAGAGAACTTTGCATTTGGAAGGCCGTTGACAAGGTGCTGATGCGCCCGCGCTGTATAAAAATGCGCATCGAGCTCGACCCCTATGCGATCAGATCCCCAACCGCGGGATTTTATGATTTCGCTGACTTCGTCGTAGGGATGCAGCTCCACATGATGAAGTCGGTCGTCGGAAAAATTGATAATGTTGTCAGCAGGCAAGTCCGTCGTGGCACGAGCGCCGTTCACGTCGACCAGTCGCCCTATCCAAATCGGCGTGTCCGATTTTAGGTGCAATAGAACCACTTGTGGCGTGTAGAAGGACCAAGCGTCATAGCCGGTCAGCCAGCACATATTTGCGGGGTCTTGGCAGATTAGCAGGTCGAATCCTGCTTCCTCCATCCGTCTCTTCACGTCTTGGATACGGCGTCGATACTCCGCCGGCTGAAAGGGTTTCTCAAAGTCCATTTGTAATCGTCCTCTAAACCTAGGTTGGCTGACCGGACAAAGCATTCCCGCCCAATCCGTGCTGGTTCCAAACCTAGCATGCTTCAGAGGCCTGCTTCGCGCGGACCTCTTCGGCCAATCGCAGAAAACCTGCGTTATTTGGGCTCCGTGCGCAGCTTCACCTCCCCTTGGGAAAGGGGCTCGCCGCGTGTCCGCAGCGCTGCGGCCTTTTGATAGCCGGACCACGGTGGAAATGTGACCCGCCGCTTGATCCACGGAAGAGCGACGCCGAGGGCGGGGCTCTTCTGGAGAACGCTGCACTACAGGCAAGCTGGCGTCATCCAGATCAGATGGACCACCTGGGACGGACCACGGCCGTGCAAATATCCTGCCCGAAGGCCGTCGTGAAACCGCCTAGGCAAAGCGGCGTTGCGCATGGCCCCCTGTAGGGTATTGGCGGCGGAGACAATCCCCGATTTAGCATCCCAATACCGAGCTACTACGCCTCCCCCATGCCAGAGCCCGCTTGGCATACTGGTAGCGGTGACGTGCTGACCCACAACTACGTGGTTTCATTTATGCACTGTTCAATCTGCTAAAGACGCCCCGCAACTTGGCGCTCGCTAGACGCGGGCCGCGACATCATTTGTCCGAAGCGCCTTTGCAAGCTTCGTCGTCTTGGACACAAAGCGACGAAGCGGCTTTTTACCCGGTCCTCAAAATTGACCGGAATGTTGCGCTATGCTGCCTTCGTCCGATCGGCCATTACGCCGGCCACGACCTCGCCGAACGAAGCCGGCGTCGGCACGATGATGACGCCAGCTTCCTTGAGGATCTCGACCTTCTCTTGAGCAGACTCGCCGAAGGCGGAGATGATTGCACCGGCATGGCCCATGCGGCGGCCCTTCGGCGCGGAAAGGCCGGCGATGTAGGCGATCAGCGGCTTCTTCGTGTTGTCGCGCGCCCAGAGTGCGGCTTCCGCTTCCTGCGAACCGCCGATTTCGCCGATCATCACCACGGCATCCGTACCGTCATCGTTTTCGAACAGTTCGAGGATGTCACGGAAGGACGAGCCGTTGATAGGATCGCCGCCGATGCCGACGCTGGTCGAGACCCCGACGCCCATCGCCTTCATCTGCGACGCTGCCTCGTAGCCCAGGGTTCCGGAGCGCCCAACAATGCCGACACGCCCGGGTAGGTAGATCGACCCCGGCATGATGCCCATCAGAGCCTGGCCGGGCGTGATGATGCCGGCGCAATTGGGTCCGATCAGCCGCAGCCGGACTTCGTAGCGGTAGCGGCGCATGTAGCGCTTCACCCGCATCATGTCCTGCGACGGGATGCCGTCGGTGATGCAGACGCAGAATCTGATGCCGGCGTCTGCCGCTTCCATGATCGAATCCGCAGCGAAAGGCGGCGGCACGAAGACGATGCTCGCATCGGCCCCGGTCTCGCGCGCCGCGTCCTTGACGGTGTTGAACACCGGCAGGCCGAGATGTGTCTGGCCGCCCTTACCGGGTGTGACGCCGCCGACCACATTAGTGCCGTAACGCTTCATGTCCTCGGCGTGAAAACTGCCGATCTTGCCCGTAAATCCCTGTACGATTACGCGGGTGTCCCGGTTAAGCAGAATTGCCATTCTTTCCTCCCCTCAGCCTGCTTTTTTCAGTGACACCGCGCGCCAGGCGGCGACGGCTTTTTCGGCGGCTTCGGCCAGTGTGTCGGCCACGATCACCGCCTCGCCGGAATCGGCCAGGATGCGGCGCCCTTCCTCGACCTTGGTGCCGGCCAACCGCACCACCAACGGCACGTTGACGCCGACTTCGCGGATTGCCTTGACAACGCCCTCGGCGACCCAGTCACAGCGATTGATGCCGGCGAAGATGTTGACGAGGATGGTCTCGACATTCTTGTCACCAAGTACGGCGCGGAACGATTTCGCAACCCGCTCGGGCGAGGCGCCGCCGCCGATGTCGAGGAAGTTTGCCGGCTCGCCGCCGGCGATCTTGATCATGTCCATCGTCGCCATGGCGAGGCCGGCGCCATTGATGATGCAGCCGATATTGCCGTCCAGCCCGACATAGGAA
>NZ_RZSX01000440.1:0-5196 GCF_004023105.1 Mesorhizobium sp. M5C.F.Ca.IN.020.32.2.1
GTCATGAAGTACATGATCAGCAGGACGGGCACGATGAAGGCAAACTCAACGGCCGCGACACCGCGGCGATCGGAGCAGAACCGGATGGTTTTCGTGCATATCCCAGCGATCCACTTATGTGCCCCCGCACGCCCCATGCCTTCGTCCTTTTCCCACCCACGCAACGGTACGTTTTCAATTGTCGAACGGCTCGTTCTGCCAGGTCACCGATGCGAAATGCAGCGTGTTGCCGTCTTTCAGATTGGCCATCGACTTGGCCATGAAATCGGTCATGACGGGCCATTTATAAAAAACCCGCAGCATGTTTATTGATTCAGCCAAGCCTGGGGATACCGTAAAAGCCGCGGGGTCCGTGCCGGTCAGCACGATTTCGCGGTCTTGGATCTTGAAGCCCGCCTGGGCCGCGGCGGCGAAGGTCGGATACTCGCGCAGGTCCACCTCCAATCCCGGGCAGTCCTTGGCGACCATGATCTCCAGCCGGCTGCAGATCATGGTCTTCAGCGTGGCCTCGGTCACATCGGCCTGCCTTACCTGGCCCGTCCGTAGCTGGCGCGCGACATCGTCGGTGATGTTGGCCATCACCTCTTGCCCGGCAAATGAAATGCAGCTCTCCAGTATGGCAAAGATGAGGAGCGCAAATGGCACGGCAAGCATCGCGAACTCCAAAGCCGTGCTGCCGCGCCGGTCGCCAAGGAAGCGCGCAGAAAAGCCTGCGAGTCCTGCTCTGATCATGTCCCGTGTCTGCCGATCCTGAAGGGGTGGAGGGAATATTAGCGGAAACCCATTGAAGTGCGGTTTGTATGATCGTTAAATTTGAGGGAGAGGCTTTAACAGGCCGACAACCGAAGCGGCATTTCAGCGGGGTGAGAACAATCCGCTCGTTACCGGCCGGCGCTCATCTCGGCTTCCGAGGCCTTCTCCGCATCGCTTTTATACGAGCTTTCGCAATACGGCGTGCAGGACATGGTCTGTATTTCGGCACGCCGATAGATGCGCACCGACGACGCGTCCTGCCGCACGACGGTGATCTGCTCGTCGACGATCGGACGGCCCTCTTGATCGAGGACGACGAGGTTGGTGACGCCGAAGCCTTTGCCCGTCAGCACGATCGTCGAAGCATCCTGCACGGAGGCGTCGGCGATCGCCGGGTTGCCGACGACGATCGTATCGGCGGCGCGCGACAGTTTGACGATCTTCGCCTGATTCATCGTGACCTCGATGCCGGCGCCAGCCTTGACCGGCACGACAAAGGCCGTGGCGGCAAGGAGCGCGGCAATCGGAAAGGACGATCTCGGCCCGGTCATTGAAGCGCTCCACGGCGGCAAACTGCTCAACGGAACATGAACGAGATTGGTGAACCAACGGTTAATTAGAGAAGTGCCGTGGTGATGTCGGGATCGGAATCGTGATCGCCTGCAGCGGGCCGCCCTTTTCCCAAATCGCTAAATTGCGCCTTTCGCGGCGCGTGACGTGCCTGCCGGACCATAACGTCACTTAGTTTACGGTTAACCACGCAATGTCATCGAAGCCGGAAAGGAATCGGTAAGGCTGTTTATTAAGCCGATCGAAAGAGCTTCTCCGTAGATTGGCAGTATCCGATCAGCCGCCAAGAGAAGTTGACGGAACTGCTGTAACACGTGGAGTAGGAGCTCTCGAATGTCTAATCTCATTGCACGTTTTGTGAAGGACGAATCCGGCGCGACCGCTATCGAATACGGTCTGATCGCCGCTCTCATCGCGCTCGCCATCATGGTCGGCGCCGGCTCGCTGGGCAACGCGCTGAACGCGAAGTTCAACGGGATCGCCACTTCGATCAACAATTCGTAACAGATCACGACGTCTTGTCGTTTTCCAGAACAGGGCCGCCTCACTGGCGGCCCTGTTTCGTCGTACCGCAGATTTCAGCTCGTAGCCTCATCAATCGTTAATCGAACATGTCTAAGCTGGGCTAGGCATAGTTGACCATAGGCCCCGCGCAGATGCTTGAAGCCCTGATCTTCGTCGTCTTTCCGTTCTGCATGCTTTTCGCCGCGATCTCCGACATGCTGTCGATGACGATCGCCAATCGCGTGCCGGTGCTGCTTGTGGCAGTCTTCGCCCTGGTCGCGCCGCTGACGGGAATGGACTGGGCAACCTATGGCTGGCATTTCGCCGCCGGTGGCCTGGTTCTCGCCGTGACCTTCGGTCTGTTCGCGCTCGGCGGCATGGGAGGCGGCGACGCCAAGCTGCTGGCCGCCACTGCCGTGTGGATGGGGCTCAATGTCCATCTCATCCAATATCTCGTTGTCTCGACATTCATCGGTGGCCTGCTGACGCTCGCAATCCTTGTCTATCGGAAATCGCCGCTTGCGGCCGTTACAAGCCATAATCCGTTTTTACGCCATTTCGCCGACGAGACATCAGGCGTTCCCTATGGTATCGCGCTTGGCATTGGCGGCCTGCTCACCTTTCCGAATTCGCCCTTGATGACGTGGGCACTTGCAAGGCTGGCGGTCTGATTCTCGCCGCCAACATTTTCTCGTCAGACCACGCCTATCATTCTTCGATTTGGCGTTGAAGCAGGCAGCTTGGCAGCCTTTTCTGCGGTCCGGAGCGATGCCTCAAATTTATGTAAACCTTAAATTAATCACGATCGTAAGTATTAAATTAACCTTGTTTTGACGATTGCCGCTGCAAGGTCCGGCTTGGCTAGGTGGTTTGCCAAGGCGAGGTTCGGACAGATGCCAGCATCCCGACTGATCATTCTAGGCGTGGCGGTGGCCGCGGCGGGTGGCGCAGGATATGTTGCAAAAAACATGGTGGCGGCTCCGCCGCCTCAAATCGTCGATTCCGGCCCCACGGCGCCGGCAATCGCGCTGCAGGACGTGCTTGTCCTGTCAGGCGACGTTCCGATGGGCAGCCCGCTCGAGAACAACATCAGCTGGCAGTCCTGGCCGGCCGACGGCGTCAACGCAAACTTCATCACCCGCGCCGCCGAGCCCGATGCGCTTGAGAAGCTGAAAGGCGGCGTCGCCCGTGTCGCGATGTATGCCGGCGAGCCGCTGCGGCGGTCCAAGCTGATCGGCGAGGGACAGAGCTTCATGTCGTCGATCCTGCCCTCCGGCATGCGGGCCGTCGCCACAGCCGTATCGGCCGACACTTCGGCCGGCGGCTTCATTCTTCCCAATGATTTCGTCGATGTCATCATGACCCGCAGAGCCGATGCCGCGGGCGGCGGCAGCGGTTTTACGACCGAAACCATCCTCAAGAACATTCGCGTCCTGGCAATCGACCAGACCATCCAGGAGGACGAGGAAGGCAAGAGGACCAGGGTCGGCCAGACCGCGACACTGGAACTGACATCGCAGCAGGCGGAAATCATCACCGTCGCTCAGCAAATGGCGGATCGCCTGACATTGGCGCTGCGGTCGATCAGCGACACCCAGGAGAAGAATCTGGGCGAGGCCGATTATCTCGTTTCCGGCAATGGGCGGCGCGGAACAGTACGATTGATCAAGTCAGGCGAAGTTTCCGAAGTGGGGGCAAGGCAATGAGGCTAAACGCTAGACTGCCGGTCGCCCTGGCTGTGGCTATCGGCCTGTTCCTCATTGAGACGAATGCGCAAGGCCCCGTCGAGGCGAATGCGGCAGGCAGGAAGGCCGAGGTGTCGGCTACGACCGCCACCCAGCGCGTCAAGCTCGGCCTCAACAAATCGGTGGTCATCGACCTGCCGAGCGATGCCTATGATATTCTCGTCGCCAATCCGGCGGTCGCCGATGCGGTGACCCGCACCGCCAGGCGCATCTATCTGTTCGGAAAGGCGGTGGGCGACACCAACATCTTCGTCTTCGGCCCCAATGGCGAACAGATCGTCAGTCTGGATCTGGCAGTCGAACGCGACGTCGCCGGACTGGAAGACTATATCAGGCGCTTCATCCCGTCATCGACCATCACTGTCGAATTGCTGAACGACAACGTCGTCCTGACCGGAACCGTGGACACTCCCCTGGATGCCAAGCGCGCGGTCGATCTGGCCACCATCTTCGTGTCCGGCGGCGAAGCGACCACGGGACAATATTCGCAGACCGCCTCCGGCGGCTCGGCCGAATCCGGTGTCGACATCGACAATCCGGATTCCGAGCGTCGCGTCAGCCAGATCGTAAACCTGCTGCAGATCATCGGCGACGACCAGGTGACGCTCAAGGTGACGGTGGCCGAAGTCAGCCGCTCGGTGATGAAGCAACTCGGCGTCAACCTGATCGGCAACGGTGACAGCAATGGCATCAGTTGGAGCGCATTGACCAGCCCCGCATACGGACTGGGAAAACCCCTGTCGCAATTTTCGGGACTTTCAATCGGCACCTCGGCGCTTCAAGCGTACATCAATGCCATGGAGCAAAGCGGTGTCATGAAGACGCTGGCCGAACCGACACTGACCGCGGTCTCGGGCGAGAAAGCGACGTTCAAAGTCGGCGGTGAATTCAATCTCATAACAAGCCGAACGAACAACGTTTCAAACGACAATCAAACGGGCCAGGTTACTTACACCAACGAAAAGCTAGAATACGGAATTGGCCTCGAATTCCAGCCTGTCGTGCTCTCGGCCGGCCGCATCAGCCTTAAAGTGAGGACGTCGGTTTCGGAGCCTACGATGGAAGGCGCCACAGTGCTCGAAGGGGCCGGGGACTTGCCCGGCACCACTTTGCTGTCGATCCGCAAGCGCCTGGCAGACACCACCGTTGAACTGCCTTCAGGCGGTTCGATGATGATCGCCGGCCTGGTTCGGGACGACATCCGGCAGGCGGTCGCCGGGCTGCCCGGGCTGACCAAGATCCCAGTGCTTGGCACGCTGTTCCGTAGCCGGGACTTCGTCCGCAACGAGACCGAGCTGGTCATCATCATCACGCCCTACCTGGTGAAGCCGGTGACGCGCAACGCTCTTGCCAAGCCGGACGACAATTTCAACGCCGCCAGCGATGGCGCCGGCATGTTCCTTGGCCGTGTCAATCGCGTCTACGGCACCATGCAGACCGACAAGCCCAACGGCCGTTATCACGGCGTTGTCGGCTTCATCTACAAGTAAGCGGGGAAGCGGACATGTCTCAGTCAGCGTTGAAGGCAAGGACGAACACCGCAGCGATGCGGTCCGGCCGTTCGCGTCTCTACAGGCCAGCCATTCCGGTCCTGGCGGTTGCGGTCGCGGCATTGCTGGCGGGC
>NZ_RZSX01000441.1:0-5195 GCF_004023105.1 Mesorhizobium sp. M5C.F.Ca.IN.020.32.2.1
AGGTAAGCGAACGGGATGCAGAAGGCGGTGTGCGCGGCGATCAGGTAACCGAGTCCTGAGTAACCGGTCCAGACCTTGATGCGCGAGAACACGATCAGGAGCGCGACGCCGGTGACTATCTCCGGCACCATCAGCGGCTGGTTGATGAAGGCGTATTTGAAGGTAAGGCCGGGATAGGGCCGCGTGCGGGTCGTGGCCAGCGCAGCCATGGTGGCGGCGATCGTCGACAGCGCGGCGGCCGAGACCGCCAGCACGAGCGAGCGGACGGAGGCGTCCTGCACGGCCGAATTGTGCCAGGCCGAAATAAACCAGCGCAGTGAGACGCCATCCCAGCGCGAAAGCGAATCCGCCGTGTTGAACGAATAGGTGACGAGCGCCGCGATCGGCAGATAGAGCGCGAAGAAGGTCAGAAGCGCCATGAACCCGAAGCCGGGCTGCGCCTGGATGTCGAACGGACGCTTAGCCATGGGCGCCCTCCGACCCGGATGATGCGTTGCGCACGTAGAACAGGAGCGCGATCATCACCAGCACCATGAGCGTAATTGAGATGGCCGCGCCCAGCGGCCAGTTACGGCCCGCGCCGAACTGCAGTTCGATCAGGTTGCCGAGCATCATGTTCTTGCCGCCGCCCAGCACCCGCGGAATGACATAGGCGCCAAGCGAGGGAATGAAGACCAGTATCGAGCCGGCTATGACGCCGGGCTTGATCAACGGGAAGATGATGCGGCGCAGAACCTGCCAGCGACCGGCGTAGAGGTCATATCCGGCCTCGACCAGCCGGAAGTCGAGCTTCTCCATCGAGGCGTAGATCGGCAGCACCATCAGAGGCAGGTAGATATAGATCATGCCGAGCAAGATGGCGGCGTCGGTATTCATGATCTGCAGCGGTTGCTTGATGATGCCGAGCGCCATCAACGCCGTGTTGACCAGCCCTTCGTTGCGGATCACCTGCTGCATGGCGAAGGTGCGGATCAGGAGATTCGTCCAGAACGGAATGGTGACGAGGAAAACCCAGACCTCGCGCGTCTTCGGCGGTCGCGTGGCGATGAAATAGGCTGTGGGGAAGCCGAAGAGCAACGTCAGCACGGTGGTGTAGAACGACAGGCTTATCGAACGCCAGAAGATCGACAGATGCGCGTCGGCGAAGGCCAGCGTGTCGTCGAACATGTCGCGCTGCATCACCACCGACAGCCAGCCGTCGGTAGAGAATTTCCACACCACGTCGCCATAGGGGCCCGGCGTCAGGAACGAATAGATCACGACGATCAGCAGCGGGCCGGTCGCCGCCAGAAAGATGATGAACAGTGCCGGCGCCGACAGCAGCCAGCGATCGCGGATATCTCTGCGTTCGGCTTCCTTGGCGACTTCTTCCGCGCTCGCCATCAGTCCCTCAGCACTTGTGCGGCGTCGTTGCCGATCGAAATGCCGACCTTGTCTCCCCGCTCGAAACCGCAGCCGGCGCTGCGCGTGTTCTGCTGGCGCACCGTGAAGGCCTCGCTGCTGTCCAGGCGAACATGGATGTGCGTGTCGGTCCCGAAATAGACGATGTTTTCGACCGTGCCCGACAGGTCGCCCTTGCCGCTGGTCAGCTTGGCATGTTCCGGCCTGACCACCACGGTGGCATTGTCCTTCGGCTGAAAGCCCTCAGCCACGGTCGCGTCGATCGTCGCGCCGGATTTGAGCGTTGCTCGTGCCTTGCCGTTGGCCATGCCTGATATGGCCGCGGTCAGGAAATTGGTCTCGCCGATGAAGTCGGCGACGAAGCGCTCCGCCGGCTTGTCATAGATATCCCAAGGCGTTCCGACCTGCAGGATCTTGCCCGACGACATCACCGCGATGCGGTCCGACATGGTCAGCGCTTCTTCCTGGTCGTGGGTGACGAAGATGAAGGTGATGCCGGTCTCGTGCTGCAGCCGCTTCAGCTCGATCTGCATGTCCTTGCGCAGCTTGAAGTCGAGCGCCGACAGCGGCTCGTCGAGCAGCAGCACCTTCGGCTGCGGCGCCAGCGCCCGCGCCAGTGCCACGCGCTGCTGCTGGCCGCCCGATATCTGGCTGGTGCGGCGGCCGCTGAGCGCTTCCATTTTGACCAGCTTCAGCATCTCGGCAACCCGCGCCTTCACTTCGGCTTTGGGCTTGCCGAGCATTTCGAGGCCGAAGCCGATGTTCTCGGCCACCGTCATATGGGGGAACAGCGCATAGTTCTGGAACACGGTGTTGACCGGCCGCTTGAACGGAGGCAACGGTGCGATGTCCTGGCCATGCAGCAGGATCTCGCCGGCGCTCGGGAAATCGAAGCCGGCGATCAGCCGCAGGAGCGTTGTCTTCCCGCAGCCGGATGGACCAAGCAGGGTGAAGAACTCATTCTCACGGATCGACACCGAAACCGTGTCGAGGGCGGCGACCTGTGACTCCCCGGTACCGAATACCTTGCGGACGCCACGAACTTCAATTGCACTTTTACCCGGTTGTTCCGGCACGATTACCCCATTCTTGTGTCCGCTCTTCAGGGCGGATCCAGTTCCCACTCGATTGTCAGCACACGGCGCATGGCTTGGCAAGCATACATCTGAATGTCGATTCAGAACGCAATTCCCGTGCCACCGTCAGGCCTGATAAGTGACCTTGCCGCCGCAAATCGTCGTCATCGGCCGCACCGTATGCAGCGCTTCCGGCGCGGTCGCCTCGATGTCGCCTGAGAGCACCACGAGATCAGCCAGAAAGCCTGACTTCAGGCGGCCCTTGCGATGCTCCATGAACTCGGCATAGGCGCCTTCCACTGTATAGCCCGCAAGCGATTCATGCAGCGAGAAACTCTGGTCGGGATCGCTGTCTGCCCATGGTTTGCGCAGCACTGCCGCCTGAATGCCCAGAATCGGATCGATCGGCGAGACCGGCCAATCGGAGGCGAAGACGACGCGCGCGCCGGTATTCTTCAGCGTCCGCCACGCATAGCTCAGAGGCCAGCGGGCAGGCCCGATGCGCGACACCGTTGGTTCCAGCGGCACGCCCATGCTGCCCGGCGGATGCGGTGGCTGCATCGAGGCAATGACTCCAAGCTTTGCGAAACGCGGTACGTCGGCGGCGGTGACCACCTCGATATGCTCGACGCGATGCCGGCTGTCGCGCCTGCCATTCGCCTTTTGCGCTGCCTCGTAGCCGTCGAGCACGGCGCGCACGGCGCCGTCGCCAATCGAGTGCACCGCCATCTGCAGCCCGCGCCTGTCGACGGCCACTGCAAGGTCGATGAATTGCTGCGGCGTGAACAGCGGCTCGCCAACCCAATCCGGACGGTCCGCATAGGGCTCGACCATCACCGCAGTCCATGAATCGAGCACGCCGTCGTAGAACACCTTGACCATGCCCGACGACAGCCATTCGCCATTGTAGCGCTCAGCCATATCAGAGGCTTTGTCGAGCATGTCGAGGGTCATGAAGTTCTTGTAGTGGAACGGCACCTGCACGCGGCACAGCAAGCCGCCTTCGGTCTCGATCTCGGACAGGAGTTCGAGCTGGTGCAAATTGCCGTCCATGTTCTGGATCGACGTGATACCGTGCCTGGCACACCATTCCAAACCGCGGCGCATGATCGCCCGGTCGGAGGCCTGCTCCGCCGGCGTCGGCTTCGGGTCCGGCTCGCCGCCGGTGGCCAGGCCGAGCCGTACGCGATCCTCGCCGGCCAGCGCGATCAGCGGCCCGAAGGCCTCGCCCTCACGCAATTCGCCACTGGCCAGCCCGTCGTCGCCCATGACGATCTCATTGCCGGGACCAAGCCGTTTGCCTCTAAGCAGGCCGGCCAATTCCAGCGCCTTGGTGTTCGCCCACATTGTGTGGTGGTCGGGCGCCGCCATGACGAAGGGACGGTCCGGCAGGATCCGGTCGAGGTGATGGCGGCTGACCCGCTCAGTCGCCGACAGGATGGTATAGTCGGCGCCTTGCGCCTGCAGGACGGATAGATCCGGCCGCTTTGCTGCATAATGGCGAACAGCATCGCAAAGCGCATCGAAACCGTGGATGCCCATCAGCTGGAGGTGATCGAGCTCGGCCGCGCCGGCGAAAAGATGCATATGCGCTTCGATGAAGCCGGGGACGACCGAGCCGCGCTCGGCGTCGATAACGCGCGTGCCGGGTCCCTTGTGCTCCAGTACGGTCGCGCGATCTGCGATCGCAATGATTTCGCCGTCCCTGATAGCTATGGCTTCGGCGCGGGGAGTATCGGGATCCATCGTCAATATACTGGCGTTCTCGACGATCAGATCGGCCGATAGCGGCATAATTTTCTCCCGTTTGAGCTTAGGCTAGCAGAGTATTGGCGCCTGGCAAGCCGTCCGCTGCCACTCGCAACAGCGGTCCGGAATGCTCTTGGCGGCGCTGAAACTCTCTGCCACAAAGCAGTCCCTCAACGACAGATACGCAACTCGAAGAGCGAACCGGCCGCCAAAATGAAGACTGTTTTCTCCCCTCTCCACGCCGGCCATGCCGGCAATTTCGAACTCATTTCAGGCGCCATCGTGCCGGCCTTCGAGAAGCCCTCGCGCGCCGAGTTTATCAAGGCGAGGGTGGAGAGCGAAAAGCTCGGCCCGATCCTGCCACCCGAGACCCACGACCTCGCCGCCGCCAGGAGAGTGCACACCAGCGACTACATCGATTTCCTGCCGACCATATGGCCGCTCTGGGAAGCGTCGGGCCGGACAGGTTCGGCCATCCCCTTCACCTGGCCGACGCGCGGCTTGCGCGGCGATGTACGCCCCAGCACCATCGATGCGCTGCTTGGCTTTTACTCCTTCGACGGCGGCGCCACCTTCGTCAAAGGCACCTGGGAGGCGATCAAGTCGTCCTATGACGTGGCGCTGACTGCGGGCGCCCTGGTCAAGGACGGCGAGATATCAGCCTTCGCGCTCTGCCGCCCGCCCGGCCATCATGCCGGTGCTGCCTTCATGGGCGGCTATTGCTACATCAACAACGCCGCGGTTGCCGCGCAATGGTTCCGCGACCAGGGCGCCAAGCGCGTCTCGATCCTCGATGTCGACTACCATCACGGCAACGGCACGCAGGAGATCTTCTACGGCCGCGGCGACGTGCAGGTGCTGAACCTGCATGGCAACCCGATGACCGAATATCCGTTTTTCCTTGGCCATGCCGACGAGCGCGGCTCAGGGCCCGGCGAAGGCTTCAATGTCAACTACCCCATGCCTGTC
>NZ_RZSX01000442.1:0-5194 GCF_004023105.1 Mesorhizobium sp. M5C.F.Ca.IN.020.32.2.1
GCCAGCCCGCACGAGCCTGAAACCGGCGCCGACACTGCTCATGACTGCGCTCGCCTCAAAGCTTCCAGCCCGAATGAAGCGCAGCTATGCCGCCGGAATAATTGCGAAAAGAAGCGCGGTCGAAGCCGGCGCGGGAAATCATCGCCGCAAAATTCTGCTGATTGGGAAATTTGCGGATCGATTCGACCAAGTAGGAATAGGGCTCGCCGTCGCCGGTCACCGCCTTGCCGATCCTGGGGATGGCGTTGAACGACCACGCCTCATAGGCCTTGTCGAGCAGCGGCATGTCGACCTCGGAAAATTCGAGGCAGAGGAAGCGCCCGCCGGGCTTCAGCACGCGATAGGCTTCCGCAAGCGCCACATCGATGCGCGGCACGTTGCGAATGCCGAAAGCGATCGTGTAGGCGTCGAATGTGGCCTCAGTGAAAGGCAGCTCCTCGGCATTGGCTTCGACGAAATCGGTGTTTGCCGTCAGGCCCTTTTTCT
Organism: Mesorhizobium sp. M5C.F.Ca.IN.020.32.2.1; assembly: GCF_004023105.1. NCBI lineage: Bacteria > Pseudomonadati > Pseudomonadota > Alphaproteobacteria > Hyphomicrobiales > Phyllobacteriaceae > Mesorhizobium > Mesorhizobium sp. M5C.F.Ca.IN.020.32.2.1. The sequence goes on from NZ_RZSX01000442.1 coordinate 487, forward strand.
CGGCCCGGTCGCGGCCGACGGCGAGCATCGAGCCGTTGATGTCGAGAACCGTGGCATGGGCGTTCCTGCCGCTCGCCTCGACGATGCGAAAAGCGATGTCGCCGGTGCCGCCGGCAACGTCGAGAACGCTCCAGCCCGATCGTTTCGGTGGATTGAGCCATGTGACCATGGCGTCCTTCCACAGCCTGTGCAGCCCGGCCGACATCAGGTCGTTCATCAGATCGTAGCGGTTCGCGACCTTGTGAAAAACGTCATTGACCAGGGACTGCTTCTCGCCTGCCCCTACACGCTTGAAACCATAGGACGTTTCCATGCCGCCAACGGCCGTGGTTCTCTCAACCGACATTATTTTGATCCGCCATAAAACCGGCGGGACCATAGCCGATCGATGGTGCCGACGCTATTGTTTAAGGCGCGGTGTTCGGCCGCGCTTCTCGGTCGTGAAATCGTACTTATGTCACGAGCTGGAGACCTGACGGGATGATTGCATGCCTTTGAAAGCGGAACTGCACTGCCATATCGAAGGGGCAGCGGCGCCCGAACTCGTCATCCGCCAGGCGCAGAAATACGGCAAGGACACCTCGCGCTACATTCGAAATGGCTCTTTCGTCTGGCACGATTTCACCTCATTCCTCGCCGCCTATGACTTCTCCTCCGACCTGTTCCGCACGGAGGAGGACTATGCCCGGCTGGCCGATCATTACCTGACCAGCCTCGCCCGCGACGGCGCCATCTATTCCGAGATCTTCACCTCGCCGGACCACGCCGGCAAGGCCGGCCTGTCGCCCAAGGCCTATACGGACGCGCTCGGCGAAGGCATCGCGCGCGCCAAGGCCAGGACCGGCATCGAGGGCCGCATGATCGTCACCGGGGTGCGCAATACCGGCGTCGAATCGATCGAGCAGGCGGCGCGCTTCGCGGCCCGCTGCGGGCATCCGCTGGTCACCGGCTTCGGCGTCGCCGGCGACGAGCGGATGGGCGATCTGGAGGATTATGTCAGGGCCTTCGAAATCGCGCGGGAGGCCGGCCTCGGCATCACCGTCCATGCCGGCGAACTGATGGGCTGGGAGAGCGTCGAGGCCGCACTCGATCACATCCGCCCCGCCCGCATCGGCCATGGCGTGCGCGCCGTCGAGAACCCCGACATTGTCCGGCGCATCGCCGACGAAGGCGTCGTACTCGAATGCTGTCCCAGTTCCAACGTCGCGCTGAAGGTCTTCGACAGTTTCGCGGATCACCCTTTTCCGGCACTGCAGGCGGCAGGCTGCAAGGTGACGCTAAACTCCGACGATCCGCCCTATTTCTGGACGTCGCTGAAGCGCGAATACGACATTGCCGCCGAGCATTTTTCGATGAACGACAAGGCGCTCGCCGCCGTCACCAGAACCGCCATCGAGGCCGCCTTCGTCGACAAGAAGACCAGGACAGCGCTTCTCACCCGCCTCAACAGCGCCGCCCGCTAACTCTCTTTTTTCGGCAAAAGCTGTGGTCGGCGGCAGCAGGCGGTTCCTTGGCCGGCGCATTGTCGCTAGGGTTCACGTAGGCAGCCGGGATTTCAGGAGAACACCATGCAGGGCGTCACCGTCGTCGACCACCCGCTTGTCCAGCACAAGCTGACCATCATGCGCAAGAAGGAAACCTCGACGGCCGGCTTCCGGCGGCTGCTGCGCGAGATCTCGCTGCTTCTCGGCTACGAGGTCACTCGCAATCTCGAGCTGACGACGACGACGATCGAAACGCCGATCGAGACGATGGAAGCGCCGACGCTGGAAGGCAAGAAGCTGGTCTTCGCCTCGGTGCTGCGCGCCGGCAACGGCTTGCTCGAAGGCCTGCTAGACCTGGTGCCGGCGGCGCGCGTCGCCCATATCGGTCTCTACCGTGACCACGAAACGCTGGAAGCGGTCGAGTATTTCTTCAAGGCGCCGAGCGATCTCGCCGACCGGTTGGTGATCGTCGTCGATCCGATGCTGGCGACCGCCAATTCGGCGATCGCGGCGATCGACAAGCTGAAAGGGCGCGGCGCCACCAGCATCCGCTTCCTTTGCCTGTTGGCTGCCCCCGAAGGCCTCGAGCGCTTCATCAAGGCGCATCCCGATGTTCCGGTCTTCACCGCTTCCATCGACCGCCAGCTCAACGAGAAAGGCTATATCATGCCGGGCCTCGGCGACGCCGGAGACCGCATGTACGGGACCAAATGACCGTGCCACTCGTTTACCGATCGTTTACGCAAACGGCCGCTTTCCGCATCTGTTAAAGCGGCAAACACCATACCGCGATAAGCATGGGCCTTCACGAAGGCCGGTCCATGCTGCGCAATCTTATCATCCTTGGCATGCTCGCCGTAGCATCGGCGTCGTTCCCGATCCTCTATCAGTCGAATCCGCAGATGCTCGATGGCCTGCTGAAATCGGCGGTCGGTACCAGGCCGGCAGTCGAAACGCAAATGGATCTGAACCTGGCCACGGTTCCGGATAGACCGGCGACGCCGCGGCCGCTCGGCCGCAAGGTCGTGGTCGCCGCTGACGTGCGCGGGCATTTCACGTCGGCGTTCAGGCTCAACGGTCGAACGGTCGACGGCATGATCGACACCGGCGCGACGCTCGTGGCCATCAACAGTTCGACGGCGCGCAGGATTGGCATCTCGCTGAACGTGTCCGACTTCAAACACGAGGTAAACACCGCCAACGGCGCGATCAGGGCTGCCCTGGCGACCATCGATCGGCTGCAGATCGGCAAGATCACGGTCGACGGCGTCCAGGCGGTGGTGCTCGATGACAAGGCGCTGCGCACCAACCTGATCGGTCTGAGCTTTCTCCAGCGGCTTGAAAAGTACCAGGTCGAGAACGGCGCGCTGCTGCTCGTCCAGTGAACCAAGATCCCGGAAAAGTGGAAACCGGTTCTCGGAGCGATCATCGTCCAACAAGAAGGTAGAGCCTGGCTGACCGGATCACCCGCGCGGCAGGATCCGCCGGATGACGGTTTTTTCCGCGGGCGGCTTCGAAGCACCGATCGCATAGGCCGAAAGCACGGCGGCCGCGGCCGCTTCGGCATCCGCGGGATTGCGGGCATGGACCAGCGCCAGCGCCTCACCGGAGCGCACCTCCGCGCCGACCGGCAACAGCCGGGTGATGCCGACCGCATGATCGATCCTGTCGTCCGGCCGTATGCGCCCCCCGCCAAGCCCGACGACGGCGAGCCCGATGTCGCGGGTCGCGATGCCGGTGACGAAGCCGTGTTCGGTCGCCTTGACCGCAAATTCAGTCGCCGCCTTCGGCAGGTATTTTTCCGGATTCTCGACGAAATCTGCGGGGCCGCCGAGCGCCGCCACCATGCGCGCGAAGACGGCGGCGGCACCGCCGCCGGCAAGCGTCTCGGCAGCGCGCCGCATGCCGTCCTGGTTGGACGACACCAGCCCGGCAGACTGCAGCATGTCTGCGGCCAGAGCAAGCGTCACATCCTCCAGGCGCCGGTCGCGGAAGCGGCCGGTGAGAAAATCGACGGCGTTGCGCACCTCGACCGCGTTGCCGGCTGCCGACGCCAGCGGCTCGTTCATGCCGGTGACCAGTGCTGAGGTCTTCAGTCCTGCGCCACTGGCAACTTCTACCAGGCTGTTCGCCAGCGTTGTTGCGTCGCGCGACTTTTCCATGAAGGCGCCGTTGCCGACCTTTACGTCGAGCACCAGCGACTGCAGGCCGGCGGCCAGCTTCTTCGACAGGATCGAGGCGGTGATCAGCGGCACCGATTCGACGGTTCCCGTCACGTCGCGGATCGCATAGAGCCGGCGGTCGGCGGGCGCGAGATCGGCGGTCTGGCCGATGATGGCGCAGCCGGCTTCGAGCACCGCCTTGCGGAAGCCCGCCACATCCGGCTGGCTGATATAGCCGGGGATGGCATCCATCTTGTCCAGCGTGCCGCCGGTATGGCCGAGACCACGGCCGGAAATCATCGGCACATAAGCGCCACAGGCGGCGACGATCGGCGCCACCATCAGCGAGACATTGTCGCCGACGCCGCCTGTCGAATGTTTGTCGGTGACTGGGCCCGGCAGGTTCGACCAATCGAGCACGTCGCCGGAGTCGCGCATGGCCAGCGTCAGCGCCACCGCCTCGTCGCGGCTCATGCCGTTGAAGAACACCGCCATGGCGAAGGCCCCGACCTGCCCGTCCGAGACGGCGCCTGCGGTCACGCCTTCGATGAAGCTGGCGATCTCCTGCGTCGACAGCTTGTGGCCGTCGCGCTTGCTGCGGATGATTTCCTGGGGAAGCATCAGGCCGGGACCTTACGCTCCGGCAAGCCATCCTGGAACACACGCTGGAGGATCGTCGCCAGACGCGCGCCGCCAACCGGCGCCATGTCCTTGGTCTCCTGGTGCGAAAGCTCCGCCCCGGTCATCCCTGCTGCAAGGTTGGTGATGACCGAGCAGGCGGCGACCCGCAAGCCGAGGAAGCGGGCGAGAATGACCTCCGGCACGGTCGACATGCCGACGGCGTTGGCGCCCATGACGCGCGCCATGCGGATCTCGGCGGGTGTCTCGAAGCATGGCCCGGAAAACCACATATAGACGCCCTTGTGCAGGGCGGTAGCCGTCGCCTTCGCCGCCGTCTCGATCGCCGCGCGAAGGCCGGCATCATAGGCTTCGGTCAGGCCGACGAAGCGGCGGTCGCTTGGCTCGGTCGATCCGGACATGGGGCTAGGCTCGGTGATGCTG
>NZ_RZSX01000443.1:0-5192 GCF_004023105.1 Mesorhizobium sp. M5C.F.Ca.IN.020.32.2.1
CGATCAGACCACCGAGCGCAGTGACGATCGTGCCGGTCATGAAGCCGTCGCGCTGGCCGAGCCGGCGGATGATGGCGGCGGCCGGCAAGGCGCCGAGCGCCACGCCGACGTTGAAGCCGGTGATCGGTGCGGTCGCCAGAGACTTGTCGGAGCCAAGCAGATAATGTCCGGCCAACCCGCCCACGGAAATGGCGATGGGTGCGGCCGAACCGATAATCGCCTGCGAAGCGGCAAGAATGAGCGCCGTGCGGCGCGCTTCCCTGCCAGCCTCGGCGATAGCGACGGCCGTCATGAAGCGTCCTTGCCACGCCCTTCGCCGCGCACCCGGCGCGACACGCGATCGAGCACCGCGTTGACCAGCTTCGGCTCGTCTTCTTCGTAAAACGCCTTGGCGATGTCGACATATTCCGAAACGATGACAGCCACCGGCACGTCCTCTCGCTTCATCAGTTCGTAGACGCCGGCGCGCAATATGGCGCGCAGCGTCGAATCGAGCCTGGACAGCGGCCAGTCCTCGGTCAGCGCCTGGCGGATGACCGGATCGATGGTTTTCTGGTTCTCGACGACGCCGGCGAGGATGGCGCGAAACCATTGTGCGTCCGCCTCGCGATAGAGCGCGCCGTCGACTTCCTTGCCGAGCCTGAATGCCTCATATTCGGCGGTGATTTCGAAGACGCCGCTGCCGGCCACATCCATCTGATAGAGCGCCTGCACTGCGGCCAGACGGGCAGCACCGCGCTTGTTGGCGAGGCGTGCTGCGGCCTGGCCGGGTGATGCGGGCCCGCTCACGATCGCTCTCCCAATTGTTGCTTGAGGGCAATCATAGTCAGCGCCGCACGCGCGGCAAAGCCGCCCTTATCGCCTTCCGAGCGTTTGGCCCGCGTCCAGGCCTGTTCGTCATTTTCGGTCGTCAGGATGCCGTTGCCGATGCAGACCGCTTCCTGCACGGACAAGTCCATCAGGGCGCGGCTCGATTCATTGGCGACGATGTCGAAATGATAGGTGTCACCGCGCACGATGGTACCAAGGGCGACAAAACCGTCATAGCTCGGCCCGCCTTCGGCCGCGCCGTCAAGCGCGAAGGAAATCACCGCGGGAACCTCGAGCGAGCCCGGGACGGTGACGACATCGTATGTCGCGCCCGCTTCCTCGAGCGCGCTTGTCGCGCCTTCGAGCAGCGCATCGGCAAGATCGTCATGGAAGCGTGCCTCGATGATAAGAAGGTGGGCCTTCTTCTTCGGGCGAATGAACGCTTTGCCGTGTTGGGATGTGCCAGCCATAGATGTCTCCGGGATCGCCGGTGACTTAGGCCGAAGCCGGTTTGATCGCAAGCAGAAGATTGGTGGAGATGCGGGAGGTCTGCCGAAACTATTTTATTTCCCGGCGCGGCGTCTGACGCGGATTCCTGGGATCAAGGCTCAAAGCCCAAGCCCGCACGACATGGTGGTCAATCACATTACCGGCGTCAACATCAGCTAACGCTTCGCGCGTCAGTTGCTCTTCCTGTCTGGAAGTCCTTCTGCCCTCAATCATCAAAGCCCCACTTTCGCGGCCTCGGCCAATCGCGCCGCGTAGCGAGCCATGGTGTCGATCTCAAGGTTGACCCGGTCGCCGACCTGGCGTTCGCCCCAGGTGGTCACCGTCAGCGAGTGATGGATCAGAAGCACGTCGAAGCGCGTGCCCTCAACCTTGTTGACGGTGAGCGAGGTACCGTCGAGCGCGACCGAACCCTTGGGCGCGATAAATTTGGCCAGGTCGCGCGGCGCTTCCAGCGTGAAGCGCACAGCATCGCCCTCGTCCTTGCGTTCGATGATCTCGGCCGTGCCGTCGACATGGCCTGAAACGATGTGGCCACCAAGCTCGTCGCCGATCTTCAGCGCCCGCTCCAGATTGATTCTCGTGCCGGATTTCCAGCCCATGGCCGTAGTCAGCCTGAGCGCCTCTTCCCAGGCCTCGACCTCGAACCAGCGCGCATTGGCGCCGCTTTCCGGCAAGGCCGTCACCGTCAGGCAGACGCCGCCACAACAAATCGAAGCACCGATGGCGATGGTCTGCGGGTCATAGGCGGTGTCGATGCGAAGGCCGACGCCCTCTCTCAACGGCTTCACCGCAGCGACGGTGCCGACATCGGTGACAATCCCGGTAAACATCAGATGTCCCTTATCCACTCCGCGTAGCTGTCTTCGCCGAAACGCATGTCGCGCAATTTGCGAAATCCTGCCGGGATATGGTTGGCGTCGATGGGCGATACAATGCCGCTCCTGCCGATCGGCTCCTGCCCCTGGAACAGCACGATGCGGTCGACCAGCCCTTCGGCGAGGAAGGCCTTGGCCACCTTGGCGCCGCCCTCGACCAGCACGCTCGCCATCCCAAGCGCCGCCAGATCCTCGAGCAGTTCCGGCAACGCTATATCGCCTTCATACGTCTCGGTGCCGATGAAGCGCACGCCGGCGCGTTCGAGCGCGGCCCGCCGGTATGGGTCGGCTTCGGCGCAGGCGGCGACATAGAGCGGAACCCGGTCGACGCCGGCGACCAGCTTCGATGTTTCCGGCAGCCTGATCTGGCGGTCGAGCACGATGCGCGCCGGCGAACGGTTTTCCAGCCCCGGCAACCGCACCGTCAGCGCCGGATCGTCCTCCAGCGCCGTGCCGATGCCGATCAATATGCCGTCGGCTTCGGCCCGCATCAGGTAGACTTCGCGCCGGGCGATGTCGCCGGTGATCGAGACTTGCCCCTCGCCTTCCATGCCGATCTTGCCGTCGCTGGAAAGCGCAAGTTTCAGGATCACTTCCGGACGTTTCTTCAGAGATCGAATGAGATAGCCGGCCATCTGCTCGGCGGCTTCTGCCGCGAGCACCCTTTCGACAACCTCGACACCGGCGGCACGCAGGATCGCATAGCCCTTGCCGGACACGCGTGGATCGGGGTCGCTCACAGCCCCAACCACCCGCGTGACGCCGGCATTGAGCAGTGCATTGGCGCAAGGCGGCGTGCGGCCATGGTGGGCGCACGGCTCCAGTGTGACATAGGCGGTGGCGCCGCGTGCGAGCCCGCCGGCCTCGGCCAGCGCCTCGGTCTCAGCATGCGGCCGGCCGCCGACAGCGGTGACACCGGTGCCGACGATCATCGGTCCGCTGCCGTCGTCACGCACGATCAGCGTGCCGACGGAAGGGTTGGTCGCGGTCCGCCCGCCATTTTTGCGCGACAGCCTGAGTGCTGCCGCCATGAAGCGGCGATCAAGACCCTCTTGTTCGGCTTGGCTGCGCCCGGGCCCTGCCATGCTCAGCCGGCGTCCTCTTCCTTGAGCTCGTCACCTTTGAGCTCACCCAGCACCTCGTGAAAATCCTTGGCCTCGCGGAAATTGCGATAGACCGAGGCAAAGCGCACATAGGCGACGTCGTCGAGCGATTTCAGCGCCTCCATCACCAGGCGGCCGACCTCGCCCGAGGCGACCTCGGTCTCGCCCGAACTTTCGAGCTGGCGCACGATGCCGGTCACCGCGCGGTCGATGCGCTCGGGATCGACATTGCGCTTGCGCACCGCAATCTCGACCGAGCGCAGCAGCTTGTCGCGGTCGAACGGCACCTTGCGTCCGGACTTCTTCACCACCACGAGGTCGCGCAACTGCACACGCTCGAAGGTGGTGAAGCGGCCGCCGCAATCGGGGCAGACGCGCCGCCTGCGGATCGCCGCGCCGTCTTCGGCGGGGCGCGAATCCTTCACCTGCGTATCTTCGGACTGGCAGTAGGGACAGCGCATGGACAGCCTTGTGTTCGCGATTCTTGTGGAGCGAAAGGCTTAGAGGTTTTTGCCGCGATGGCAAAGTATCGGGGTGGTCTCTCGCGCCTCAGAGATAGCGAGGCGCGAGGAAAATTGCCAGATCATACCAGACGGCAACACCGGCCGATTACGGCGCGACGTCGACGGTTGGGAATCCACATGACACGCCGAGGCTGCGATAGGCCTTTGTGAAGCCGTCCATCGATACCGTCGCGACCGGTGTGTCGGCGAAGATCACATCGAGTGCGCTGCCGCGGCGCATGGCACGCAGCAGCGCCAGGCTGATCTCGGGCTTGTTTTTCAACATCCATTTTCCGCCGGCACCCGCCATGGCATCGACGGTCGCCTTGACCTTGCCGTTGCTGTCACCGAACACCGCCGGAATGTTCTCGCCAGTCGGCAAGTCCTTGTTCCTCATGCCGATGATAAGGGTTGGATAGCCATCGGGCGGCAGTGCATCACCATTCGAGATGGCGAGCGTGAGGGTGCCGCTGGCACCGCTCGCGTCGAGAAAGGCGGTCGAGGCGACACAGGTCCTGCGCAGATCCTCACCGGTATCGATCTCGTCCACAGTGGTGGACCACTTGCCGAAGGTTTCGGTCTTCGGTGCGGCTGGGGTGGGCGCAGACTGTGCCAAAGCGGACAGCGGCAAGGTGGTCAGTGTCGCCAACACGCCAAGCGCGGCAAAGCCTGCGACACGGAAAATCTGCATCATCATCAAGGCTCCTGTCCGGACTCCGTCCCCACTGAAACAGTGCTTTTCGTCCGGCTGATAAGGGACGACACTTTGCGTGAGCTCAACCGAGATAGGGATAGAGCGGAAAACGATCCGTCAGCGCGGCCACCTTCGCCCTCACCGCTGCCTCGACGGCTGCATTGCCTTCGTCGGAATTCGCGGCCTTGAGCCCGTCCAGTACCTCGGCGATCAGCTTGCCGATCTCGCGGAACTCGGCCTGGCCGAAACCGCGCGTGGTGCCGGCCGGCGTGCCGAGCCGCACGCCCGAGGTGACGAACGGCTTTTCGGGATCGAAAGGGATGCCGTTCTTGTTGCAGGTGATGTTGGCGCGGCCAAGCGCTGCCTCGGCACGTTTGCCGGTGGCGTTCTTCGGGCGCAAGTCGACCAGCATCAGATGGTTGTCGGTGCCGCCGGAGACGATGTCGAGACCGGTTTCCTGCAGGCTGGAGGCAAGCGCCTTGGCATTGGCGGCAACGCTCTCGGCGTAGAGTTTGAAGCTTGGCTTCAGCGCTTCGCCGAAGGCCACCGCCTTGGCGGCGATGACATGCATCAGCGGGCCACCCTGCAGGCCCGGAAACACGGCCGAATTCATCTTCTTGGCGATATCCTCGTCGTTGCACAGGATCATGCCGCCACGCGGGCCGCGCAGCGACTTGTGCGTGGTGGTGGTCACCAC
>NZ_RZSX01000444.1:0-5179 GCF_004023105.1 Mesorhizobium sp. M5C.F.Ca.IN.020.32.2.1
GAATTGCAGCTGATGATCCGCCACCCGAACAATTCGGGCCTGCAGCGGAACCCGTTGACCCAGCACTTCATCCCCGCGCATTTCGTTCAGAAATTGTCGATCTCGCAGGCAGACCGGCCGATCCTCTCGATGGAAGGCGGGATATCGATTTCGGAAGACCCCAATTTCCGGTTCGATTTCACGGCGCACGGCACTGGCCAAATCCAGGTCGAAGCGATCGACACGGACGGCAAGGTGTTTCGAGATCAATGGCCACTGGAGGCTACAGGACTCTGACGCCTCGATACCGTATGCAGCGGTTGTCTCCCGCCGTCGGCGCTCTTACCCGGGCACGCTCTAAAAGCAGCGCACGTCGGCTTCCGCCTGCGCGCGCTTCAGTTCCGTGCTTGCGGCTTTTGCCGGCGCGCTTTCGCGAAACAGTCCCGAACGCTCCCCTGTCGTCAGGGACATGCTCTTGAAGGTCTCGGCCCTTTCATAATCCTCGAACGGAAGGATCGAGGCGATGACGTCGATCGAGCAGGAACAGCTTTCCAGCGCCTGACGTGTCCGGCCATTCGTCTGCATGCAGCCGAGCACATAGTCGACAACTGTCGTTGTTGGATAATCTCCGGCGGCACCGGCCGGATTGGCGAAGGCCAGAGCCGATGCCAGCAACAGCGGCAACGTCGACAAGCCGACATATCTGAGCATGGGAACCCTCCGATTGGCGCGGACATGATAGATCGAGCCCGATGGGTCGAGCCCATGGATCGAGACAGGATCACCGCACCAGTTGGCCTCGTGCCATCACCCCCGTCAAGTTCTCTTGCTGGCCATATAGTACCAAAGGAGCAAGGCCGTGCCGGCCGACAAAAGGCCTCCCAGACAGCACGATCATCCGCTGTGAATCGTGGTGCTGACCTTCATTTCATGTCTCCTTCACTATCGGCACCCGGAGCAACGGGCGCATACTTAACGTCACGCGACCCAATGAATATTCATAAATAAAAACCAATACATTCCGCCAAAAAAATACGCAAAATTGGGGAACTTATATAAATCCAGCCTCGTTCACAGTCGATCAATAGCTTTCTGTATGGGTTTTTTCATATCTATTTCTCTATATTGCAGTGCAACATAGCTGGAAGTGATTTTTCTTGCCTTCCGCCTGGGAATGACATAGCTTCATCCTGTTTCCGGCTTCAAGGGCGTCACCGTCATTAGGGAGCGGCGACAGTCTTTCGTAGGCCAAGTGGGATGGGCAGTAACGGTGCCCTCTGCTCATTCGGCTTAGGTCGTGACACGCTGCCGGAAATACTTCCCCCACATGAATCGCTTGGGCAAGCCCTCGTGGGCTCGACGGACGATTCGTCATTGTGAACCCTGGGAGGACTTTGATGCGTGTACTTGCGAAAACTGCCTACCTACTAACGACCGCGGCGCTCATGTCGTTCGGCGCGGTCCACATGACGTCGGCCAATGAAGAACTGATAAAAATGGCCGAAAATCCCAAGGACTGGGTGATGCAGACGGGTGACTACGCCAACACCCGCTTTTCCAAACTTAACCAGATCACCAAGGACAATGTGAAGAACCTGCAGGTCAAGTGGAGCTTCTCCACTGGCGTGTTGCGCGGCCATGAAGGCGGGCCGTTGATCATCGGCGACGTGATGTATGTCCACGCGCCGTTCCCGAACACAGTCTATGCTCTCGATCTCAACAATGACGGAAAGATCCTCTGGAAATACGAGCCCAAGCAAGACCCCAATGTCATTGGGATCATGTGCTGCGACACGGTCAATCGTGGCGTCGCCTATGGCGACGGCAAGATCATTCTAAACCAGGCCGACACCACCGTAGTCGCGCTCGATGCCAAGACCGGCAAGGTTGTCTGGTCGGTCAAGAACGGCGAGCAGACCGACGGCGGAAAGGGCGAATCCGGTACGTCAGCGCCCGTGGTCGTCAAAGACAAGGTGCTCGTCGGCGTCTCCGGCGCTGAATTCGGCGTTCGGGGCTGGCTGGCCGCCTACAATCTGGCAGACGGCAAGCTCGCCTGGAAAGCCTATTCGGAAGGTCCGGACGCAGACACCCTGATCGATCCCGAAAAGACCACCCATCTCGGCAAACCTGTCGGAAAGGATTCCGGCATGAACACCTGGGAAGGCGAACAGTGGAAGACAGGCGGCGGCACGACATGGGGATGGTATTCCTATGATCCCAAGCTGAACCTGGTTTACTATGGTACCGGCAATCCCTCGACATGGAACCCGGTGCAGCGCCCAGGCGACAATCGCTGGTCGATGACGATAATGGCTCGCGATGCGGATACTGGTGTTGCCAAATGGCTCTACCAGATGACCCCGCATGACGAGTGGGACTTTGACGGCATCAACGAGATGATTCTCGTCGACGGCATGGAGGTCAACGGTGCCAAGCGCGACGTGCTGGTGCATTTCGACCGCAACGGCTTTGCCTACACCATGGATCGCGCCACTGGCGAACTTCTCGTCGCCAAGAAATACGATCCGGCAGTGAACTGGGCGACGGAAGTCAACATGGACCCCAGCAGCGACCAGTATGGCCGCCCGCAGGTCGTGGCCAAATATTCGACCCAGCAGAACGGCGAAGACACCAACACGACGGGCATCTGCCCGGCGGCGCTTGGAACCAAGGACCAGCAACCGGCGGCCTATTCGCCGAAGACCGGCCTGTTCTACGTGCCGACAAACCATGTCTGCATGGACTATGAGCCTTACAAGGTGAGCTACACTGCCGGCCAGCCTTACGTGGGCGCCACCGTGTCGATGTATCCTCCCCCTGGAGCCGACCATATGGGCAACTTCATTGCCTGGGATGCTGCCAAAGGCGAGATCGTCTGGTCGAAGCCCGAGAAGTTCTCGGTGTGGTCGGGCGCGCTGGCAACGGATGGCGACGTCGTCTTCTACGGCACGCTCGAGGGCTACATCAAGGCGGTCGATCATGACGGCAACGAACTTTACAAGTTCAAGACCCCGTCCGGCATCATCGGCAACGTCACGGCCTACGAGCATGGCGGCAAGCAGTACATCGCCGTTCTGTCCGGCGTCGGCGGATGGGCCGGTATCGGTCTGGCAGGTGGACTGCTTTCGCCCGAAAACGCCGCTGCCTGGCATGGCGCCGTCGATCAGGGCCGTGCGCAAGGCGACGAGACCGCGGTCGTTGGGACTGCTGGTCTGGGCGCGGTCGGTGGCTACGCAGCACTTGCCGACTATACGACGCTGGGCGGCCAGCTCACCGTCTTCGGTCTCCCGGACTGATACACGGGAACTTAGGCACGCCTCGGGGTCTTGTGAGAAGACCAAGGCTTGAAAAGCGAGAGCCCGGATCACCGGGAAGCCAGGACCGGGCTCTCAATTTTGCCGCGCACTCCAACATCGATCAATGCCGCTTCACGACAGCAAGACCGTGTGCAGGCGAAATGAAGGAAGAGTCTGAATGTCCGTTCGCCTTGTAATTTCCGTTCTCGCTCTGGCTCTGCTGCCGCTGGCAAGTTCAAGTCTCGCGCAGGCCTCGGACAGCGCGGAAAAAGCCAAGGTGGCGACGGAAGAGGACGGCAAGTATTTCGACGCGGAGGGCAATCCGACCTACAAAATCGAAAACGGAACCGTCGATTGGTACACATTCAGCGGTTACCGCCGGTATCACTCCGATTGCCATGTTTGTCACGGACCGGACGGCACGGGTTCGAGCTATGCGCCGGCCCTGGTCAACAGCCTGAAAACCATGGATTACGCGACTTTCCTCTCGATCGTCGCCGAAGGCCGCAAGAATGTCGGCGGCGGCAAGGAGAACGTCATGCCAGCCTTTGGCGACAATAAGAACGTCTATTGCTACATGGATGATCTCTACGTCTATCTGCGTGCCCGCGCCGACGGTGCGGCGCCCCGCGGCAGGCCGCCGAAGAAAGCAGACAAGCCACAGGCAGCGAAGGATGCCGAAGCATCCTGTATGGGTGGATGATATGATTGACCGTGATGCGTCGAAGCTGCGCTTTGTCCTGCCGATGCTCGGCGCACTCGCCTTGCTGACTTGGAACGCCCAGGCGCAGGACGCCGGCCTTGGTGCCGCGGGAGAACTGGTCGACCCCGACATTCTGCGCGTCTGCGCCGATCCTTCGAACATGCCTTTCACCGACGAGAGCGGCGAAGGCTTCGAAAACAGGCTGGCCGAACTGGTTGCCGCGAAAACCGGCCGCAAGTCCGTCGCCTATACATGGTTTCCTGTTGTCGCTGGCTTCGTGCGCAACACGCTGGCGGCCAACCGATGCGACATCATCATGGGTTACGCTCAGGGCGATGAACTGGTGCAGAACACCAACGCCTACTATCGCTCCTCCTATGTGCTGGTGCACCCGAAGGGCAACGGCATAGAAGGCGTCGAGACGATCGAGGATCCGAAACTCACCGGCAAGAAGATCGGTGTCGTCGAAAGCACGCCGCCGACTGCCAATATGGCCGCCAACAAGCTCTTGCGAACGGCAAAAATCTATCCGCTGGCGGTGGATACGCGCCTCACCCCTTCCATGGGGGAAGTCATGATCAAGGACATGCTTGCCGGCAAGATCGATGCGGCTGTCATGTGGGGACCGATGGCAGGCTACTATGCCAAGGAACTCGGCGCCGATCTCACGATCGTTCCGCTGGTGAAGGAAAAAACCGGCTCGCGCATGTCCTACCGCATCACCATGGGCGTGCGTCCATCCGACCAGGAATGGAAGCGGACGCTCAACCGGGTGATCAGGGAAAACCAGGCGGAGATCAACAGGATCCTGCTGGACTACAATGTGCCGCTGATCGACGAACACGATAATCCGATCACGCAATGACGAAACCGGTATGAAGGGAAAGGAGACGATTTTGCTGGTCGCTGCGGGCCTTCTGGGTCTGACCCCACCGATGTGGGCTGGCGATGTCGCCGAGCCCGGTGGCTACCGGATGAACGATTATCGGGCGCCGGTGCCGCAGACGCTGCGGGGCGCCAGCGTGGTGACGACAGCAGAGGCGGAGGCGCTGTGGCGGGAGAAGAAGGCGGTGTTCTTCGACGTCATGCCGAACACGCCGAAGCCGGCTAATTTGCCGGCAGGAACGATTTGGAGAGACACGATCAGAAAGGACATCCCGGGCAGCACCTGGCTGGCCAATGTCGGTTACGGCGCTATATC
>NZ_RZSX01000445.1:0-5176 GCF_004023105.1 Mesorhizobium sp. M5C.F.Ca.IN.020.32.2.1
ATATCGGTCCCCTCGCCAACCGAGGCCGCGAGTTCGCGAACGCCGCTCCCGATCGTGGTCAACGCGGTTTCATGGCCAAACAGCCAGAGCGGCGCGAAACCCTGATGTGGCCCGGAGACGCCAGCGGTGTCGCGTGTCACCACCTCGCCTGATGCCTCGACGGTGATGAAATCGCGCTCACCTTCGACGCTCAACAGCCGCGTATCGTTGCCGAAATGGTCGATGAAGCGCACTTCCTCGCGTGCCCCTTCGATCGTCAGCGCCCAGGACAAAACGGTCTGCGTCGGCCCGCTGACTGGAAGCAGCCGCAACCGCTGCAATAGATAATGCACCGGCGCATCGTAGCGGTATTCGGTCCGGTGGGTGATCTTCAGCCGCATTGCTCTCGTCCCCTGCGCATGATCTTTACCGGAAACCGGCGTTCACTTTCCGGGATCATGCTCAATAGAACCTGTAGTCCTGCGCGATCTCGTCGCCGAGCCTGGTGTTGTCGCGAATGAAATTGGCCAGGAATTCGTGCAGGCCGGCGTCGAATATGTCCTTGATCGAGCCGGCCGTCAGCATGGCCTGGGTCTTGCCGGCTGTCGCATGACAGGCATGGCGTTCGCCATAATCGTCGCCCAGGAATTTCAGGTGCTCCGTCAGGAAACGGTAGCAGAAGGTCAGCGAGCGCGGCATTCGAACATTGAGGATCAGATAGTCGGCAATGTTGCTCGGCTTGTAGTCGGCCTCGTATACCCAGCGATACGAGCGGTGCGCCGACACCGAACGTAGGATCGATTCCCACTGATAATTGTCGAGCGTCGAGCCGACCCACGAGATCGACGGCAACAGCACGTAGTACTTCACGTCCAGGATGCGTGCCGTGTTGTCGGCGCGTTCGACATAGGTGCCGAGCTGCGAGAAATCGAAGATCTCGTTGCGTAGCATGGTGCCGTAGAATGAACCGCGGATCAGCGCCGTTTCGCGCTTGATCGCGTCGAGCACGCTGGGCAGGTCGCGTTCGTCGATCGGCTTGGCCAGCATGCGCTTCAGCGACATCCAGGCCTCGTTGATGCTTTCCCAGGTTTCGCGCGTCAGCGCGGTGCGCACCATGCGGGCGTTGTTGCGGGCCGTCTCGATCGACGCCATCGTGCTCGACGGGTTCGATGTGTCGCGAAGCAGGAAATCCGCGACGTTGGCGGCGGTATAGTCGGAATATTTCTGCGTGAAGGCAGCGTCCGAGCCGGCGCTGAGCAGCACCGAATTCCACTCTTCGGAGGCGTTCTGAGTACGCGTCAGCGCCATGCGCAGCCCGGCATCGACCAGCCGCGCCATGTTTTCCGCCCGCTCGATGTAGCGGTTCATCCAGTAGAGACCGTTGGCGGTGCGGCCGAGAAGCATGTGGGGCTGCCCTTCGGGCTAGTGAGTAGTGAGTGGTGAGTAGTGCATGGTGAATGTTTGGATTTTGACGGAGTATGGCATTGTGCTTTCCCTCTACTACTGACTACCGACTATTCACTACTTACCCGTCTCAATCATCCAGCACCCACGTATCCTTGGTGCCGCCGCCCTGCGATGAGTTGACCACCAGCGAGCCTTCCTTCAGCGCCACGCGCGTCAGCCCGCCCGGCACGATCTGGATGCGGTCGGAAACCAGCACGTAGGGCCTGAGGTCGACATGGCGCGGCGCCAGCCCTTTGTCGGTCAGGATCGGACAGGTCGACAGCGCCAGCGTTGGCTGGGCGATGTAGTTCGACGGTTTTGCCGCGAGTTTCTTGGAAAAATCCTCGCATTCCTTCTTGGTCGCCGCCGGCCCGACCAGCATGCCGTAGCCGCCTGAGCCGTGCACCTCCTTCACCACCAGCTCGTCGATATGTTCGAGAACGTATTTCAGGCTGTCCGGCTCCGAGCAGCGCCAGGTCGGGATGTTGCCGAGGATTGCCTTGCGGCCAGTGTAGAATTCGACGATTTCGGGCATGTAGGAATAGATCGCCTTGTCGTCGGCGATGCCGGTTCCCGGCGCATTGGCGATGGTGATGTTGCCGGCGCGGTAGACATCCATGATGCCCGGCACTCCAAGTGCCGAGTCCGGACGGAAGGTCAGCGGATCGAGGAAAGAATCGTCCACCCTTCGATAAAGCACATCGATCTGCTTGTAGCCTTCGGTCGTGCGCATCGCGACGTGGCCATCGACGACGCGCAGATCCTGCCCCTCGACAAGCTGCACGCCCATCTGGTCGGCAAGGAAGGCATGTTCGAAATAGGCGGAGTTGAAGCTGCCCGGCGTCAGCACGGCAATGGTCGGCGGACCCTTGGTGCTTTGCGGCCGCACCGCCGCCAGCGACTGGCGCAAGAGCTGCGGATAGTTTTCCACCGGCCGCACCTTGATCTGCTGGAACAGCTCGGGAAAGAGCTGCATCATCGTCTCGCGGTTCTCCAGCATGTAGGACACGCCGGACGGCGTCCGCGCATTGTCCTCCAGCACGTAGAATTCGTTCTCGCTGATGCGCACGATATCGACGCCGATGATATGGGTGTAGACGCCGGCCGGCGGCCTTACCCCGATCATCTCCGGCAGGAACGCCTCATTCCTGGCGATCAATTCCTTGGGGACGCGCCCGGCCCGCAATATTTCCTGGCGGTGGTAGATATCGTCGAGAAACGCGTTCAGCGCCTGGACGCGCTGCTCGATGCCTTGCGTCAGCCGTCGCCATTCGTTGCCTGAAATGATGCGCGGAACGATATCGAAGGGAATAAGGCGTTCGGAGGCTTCCTGCTCGCCATAGACGGCAAAGGTGATGCCGGTCTTGCGAAAGACGCGTTCGGCGTCCTGCATCTTCTCGGTAAGCCTGGCCGGATCCTGCTCCTTCAGCCAGCGGTCGTAAGCCGAATACGGTTTTCTCAATCCGGAGATTTCCGGAAGCATTTCGTCGAACGCTGCCAATCGCATACTCCCCTGTGAGACCATTTCACTGGCGTCACGGGAGAAAATCAAGCGCAATCGGTGATTTGGAGGATGCTGGCGATCAGTATGTCGCGACCTGCCTAAAATTAGGGCAGCGCCGATATGGCTGGGTCAGGCTTTGCCTTGTGCCCGGGCAGGGGCCGGCGCCACTCAGAAGGCGCGGAAGGTGACGACCGTAAACGTGTCCTTGATGCCGGGAAGAATCTGCACCTTCTCGTTGACGAAGTGGCCTATGTCTTCCTCGTCGTCGACATAGAATTTGGCGAGCAAATCGTAGTTGCCGGCTGTCGAGTAGATTTCCGAAGCGATCTCGGCATCGGCCAATGCGCCGGCAACGTCATAGGCCCTGCCCAGATCGCACTTTATCTGCACGAAAAATGCCTTCATTGCCCGGTCCTGCTCAACTTGCACGCATAAGCGGCCCTTGTGGCAGACTGCCGCCCGGCTTTCAAGCATCAGGACGGCGCTCAGGCGGAACGCGACCTGAGGGAAGCTTTAGTACAGCCAAACGACGGATGCACGCGGGCGCTGAGACCGTGGAGCGCTGCCAAGCGCAGGCTATGCCTGCGCGCGCTCGCTTCGCTGAGAGGGCCCGCTCACATCACCGGGATATCGCCCCTTGCCCAGCCCTCGGAAATTGCCGCCGCCCGCGCCTCGAAGGCGCCGGCTTCGATGGCGGCACGAATATCCTGCATCAGCCTCTGGTAGTAGGAAAGATTGTTCCAGGTCAGCAGCATCGCCCCCAGCGCCTCTTGCGAGCGGACCAGATGGTGCAGATAGGCGCGTGAATAATCTCTGGCGGCCGGGCAGTCGCTCTGCTCGTCCAGCGGGCGCGGATCGTCGGCATGGCGAGCGTTGCGCAGATTGACCTTGCCGCGCCTTGTATAGGCGAGGCCATGACGGCCGGCGCGCGTCGGCATCACGCAATCGAACATATCGATGCCGCGTGCCACCGATTTCAATATGTCGTCAGGCGTGCCGACACCCATCAGATAGCGCGGCCTGTCCGCCGGCAGCTCCGGGCAGGTGATGTCGAGCATTTCGAGCATCACCGCTTGCGGCTCGCCGACCGCCAGCCCGCCGATGGCGTAGCCCTTGAGGTCCATCGCTTTCAGCGCCTGCGCCGAGCGCAGCCGAAGGGCCGGTATGTCGCCGCCCTGGACGATGCCGAACATCGCCTTGCCCGGTTGGTCGCCGAATGCCGACTTGCAACGTTCGGCCCAGCGCAGCGACAGCTCCATGGCCCGCTCGATCTCCTTCTCCATGGCCGGCAGCGCGGTGCATTCGTCGAGCTGCATCTGGATTTCGGAATCGAGCAGTCCCTGGATTTCGATCGAGCGCTCGGGCGACATCTCATAGGGGGCGCCATCAATATGTGAGCGAAAGGTGACGCCCTTTTCGGTGAGTTTCCTCAGTTTCGACAGCGACATTACCTGGAAGCCGCCGCTGTCGGTCAGGATCGGGTGCGGCCAGCGGGCGAATTCATGCAGACCGCCAAGCCGCGCCACACGTTCGGCGCCAGGCCGCAGCATCAGATGATAGGTATTGCCAAGGATAATGTCCGAGCCGACGCCGCGCACCTGATCCATATACATGGTCTTGACCGTGCCGCCGGTGCCGACCGGCATGAAGGCTGGCGTGCGGATTTCTCCGCGCGGCATAGTGATGGAGCCGCGCCGCGCTTTCCCGTCGATCGCCAGCACCTCGAAGGTGAACGCCTTAGTCATTGAATTCCTTGTCCTATACCGGGCGCGCGTCCATCGCTCTCCTCTTTGAACAGAAGGCTTGCATCTCCGTAGGAGTAGAACCTGTAGCTGTTCTCGATGGCATGCGCATAGGCCGCACGCATTGTTTCCAGACCACAAAACGCCGAAACCAGCATGAACAGCGTCGAACGCGGCAGATGGAAATTGGTCATCAGCATGTCGGCGGCCTTAAAACGGTATCCGGGAGTGATGAAAATGTCGGTCGGACCCGACCATCCAGCCAATGTGCCGTCCTCCCGCGCGGCGCTCTCCAGCAGGCGCAGCGACGTCGTACCGACGGCGATGATGTGCCCGCCGCGTGCTTTCGCCGCGTTCAGCGCCTCGGCGGTTTCCGGGCTGACCGAACCGATTTCGGCATGCATCTTGTGATCGGCGGTGTCGTCGACTTTCACCGGCAGGAACGTGCCGGCGCCGACATGCAGGGTGACGAATCGCCGCTCGACGCCTTTGGCATCCAGCGCCG
>NZ_RZSX01000446.1:0-5171 GCF_004023105.1 Mesorhizobium sp. M5C.F.Ca.IN.020.32.2.1
TGAGCGTGCCGTGTTTGACGAGCTCGGCTGCAAGCAGAGCGGAGTCGGCAATCGGCACGATCTGATCGTCATCGCCGTGCATGATCAGGACAGGCACGTCGATCTTCCTCAGGTCCTCCCTAAAGTCGGTCTCGGAAAAAGCCTCGATGCAGTCGTAATGGGCCTTGGCTCCGCCCATCATGCCCTGGCGCCACCAATTATCGACAGCCCCTTGCGAGACCTTGGCGCCCTCGCGATTGAAGCCGTAGAACGGGCCAGCCGGCACATCCCTGTAGAACTGGGCGCGGTTGGCGACCAAAGCGGCACGGAAGCCGTCGAAGACCTCGATCGGCAGGCCGCCGGGGTTGCTGTCGGTCTTGAGCATGATCGGCGGCACCGCGCCGATCAGCACCGCCTTGGCGACGCGTCCTTCGCCACCGTAGCGGGCAACGTAACGCGCCACCTCGCCGCCGCCGGTCGAGTGGCCGATATGGACGGCGTTCTTGAGATCAAGGTGAGCGACCAGAGCCGCGACATCGGCGGCATAGGTGTCCATCTCGTTGCCGGTCGCCGTCTGTGTCGAGCGGCCGTGCCCACGACGGTCATGCGCGATCACGCGATAGCCCTTGTCGAGGAAGAACAGCATCTGGTTGTCCCAGTCATCGGCGCTGAGCGGCCAGCCGTGATGGAACACGATTGGCTGGCCTGTGCCCCAATCCTTGTAGAAAATCTCGGTGCCGTCCTTGGTGGTGAATGTGCTCATCCTCTTACTCCTTGGTGCAGGTGGCTGAATTGGTTGGGGGAAGGTTGGTTCCTTCTGTGGACAAAGCTATCGCAACGGAGTCATGGTGAGGATTGGCAAAACAGACATTGAACAAGGCAAAACTGACAGATGGGGGCGGCGCGTGATCCGGTCGAAATCGGGCTTGTGGTGTATCCCGGCGTTCAGGAAGCGGCAGTACTGGGCCTCACCGATCTGTTTCAGCTGGCCAACCGGCTGGCTTCCGAACGGTCGCCGGATGCGCTGAGGCTTCGCGTCACACATTGGCAGTGGCAAGAGGCGAGTCAAACGGTCATCCCCACCTTCGACAGCGAGCCCGGCCCTGGCTATGGACCTGCCATGGTCATCTTGCCTCCGACGCTGGGTGATCCGATTCCGCGCGAGGCGGCCGCACCCTATGCCGACTGGCTCAGGGCCCGCCATGCGGCCGGCGCGACGCTCGGCTCGGTCTGCGCCGGCGCCTTCGTGCTGGCCGAGACCGGCCTGCTGTCGGGTCGTGTTGCGACCACGCATTGGGCCTATCGCGACGCGCTGGCGATACGCTTTCCCGACATCCTACTCGATGCCGACAAGCTGGTCATCGACGATGGCGACATCATCACCGCCGGCGGCTATATGGCCTGGACCGATCTCGGCCTGAAACTCGTCGACCGGGTGCTCGGGCCGACCGTCATGATAGAGACGGCCCGTTTCATGCTGGTGGACCCGCCGGGACGCGAGCAACGCTTCTACAGCCCGTTTGCTCCCAGGCTGAACCATGGCGACGAGGCCATCCTCAAGGTGCAGCATTGGCTCCAGGCGAGAGGCGCGCGCGATGTGACGCTTGCCACCATGGCGGAGCATGCGGCCTTGGAGGAGCGGACTTTTTTGCGCCGCTTTCGCAACGCCACCGGCCTCAAGCCGACCGAGTATTGCCAGCACCTGCGCGTCGGCAAGGCGCGTGAGATGCTGGAAACGACGACCCGATCCATCGACCAGATCGCCTGGGATGTCGGCTATGACGATCCCGGCTCCTTCCGCAAAGTGTTCGCCAGGATAACCGGCCTGGTGCCGGGCGATTACCGCAGGCGTTTTGGCGTGTAACGAGCGGCCCTGCCCGGCGAAAGCTGAGCGGTGGCGGTTGCGGTGTAGAGCGCTTTCGATATCGGTCCTTGAAAAATCGTCGCCAACATAAAGCAGGCGGCAGGCATGTTCCTTGGCCACCTCATAGGCGAAGCAGTCACGTTGCCAGTGCCGTATACGCGCGACTGGCGACCCCTCTTTGAAGGCAAGCTCGCCGGGAAGAGAACCCCAACCGCCTCATCTCCCGGCGAGCCTACAACCTGATTTGATACGCATCAGGACCGGGGTTAGCCGGCAAGGCTGACCTTGCAAAATGGATGCCAGCACTGATTTCCCGAAATGGGACACCGCCTGAGCCTATCGTATCAGATCTCGAACTCGCCCTGCCCCTCATCCATGGCACTGACGGTTTCGGCGGCCAGCGCCCTAGTGATCGGCGTCTTGCGCTCCAGTGCCGTGCGATCCAGCCGCTCGACCACCCGCATCGCGGTTGCCAGCGAGCGTTCGATTCGGCGCACCAGATATTGCACGACATGTGGCTCGACCTCGACCTGGCGGTCGGCGAACAGTTTGGTGATGACGCCGGCCAGCAAGTGATCGTCGGGCTCGTGGATCTCGACCGTCGCCGCCGCCTTCAGCCGGGAAGCGAGGTCCGGAAGTCTGACGCCCCAGGCGGACGGAAAGCGCCGCGCGGTCAAGAGCAAGGTCGAGCCGGCCCCGCGCACCGCGTTGATCAGATGAAACAGCCCGTCTTCATCGACCGGACCGGCATCGACATCGTCGATCAGGGCCGGCCGCGCGCCGAGGCTCGCCATGCAGTCGTCGATGCGCCCGGCGTAGACCCCCACTGCGTCGGCGCGGGCGCGCCAGATCGACGCTAGGTGGGTTTTTCCAGAGCCCGCCGGACCGGCGAGCACGACCACCGGCGACGGCCAGTCCGGCCAGCGGTCGACCAGCGCCACCGTCTGGCTGTTGGTGCCGGAGACGACGAGCTCATCGCGCGAATAGCCGGTGCCGTGGCCGAGATCGAGCGGCAACTGGCGCGGCGGGTCGATCTTGTTGTGGTCCGGCATCTGGCTCAACTGCGCGGCCCACCGCTCCCGCGGCGACGCGCCGGCAGCGGCGGGATAGGTTCGGTATTGTGGCCCTTGTAGAGCGGCGAATCGAGATAGCGGGAAATGGCAAAGCGCACCAGAACAGCAACGGCGGCCGAGGCCGGCACGGCGATCAGCAAGCCGACGAAGCCGAACAGCGCGCCGAAGGCAAACAGCGAAAACATCAGCCACACCGGATGCAGGCCGACGCTTTTGCCGACCAGCCTCGGCTGCAGGATGTTGCCTTCGATAAACTGGCCGACGAAGAACACGCCGGCCACCGCCGCGACCATGGTCCAGTCCGGCCAGAACTGGACGAAGGCGACGCCGACGGCCAGCACCAGCCCGGTCAGCGAGCCGACATAGGGAATAAAAGAGATCAGCCCGGCGAACAGGCCGATGAGGATGCCGAAATTCAGGCCGGTCAAGGTCAGCCCGGTGGCGTACATGGCGCCCAGTACCAGGCACAGCGTGCCCTGGCCGCGCACAAAGCCGGCGGTGGCGGTATTGATGTCGTTGGCGATTGCCCTGACGGTCTGGACATAGTCGCGCGGCACCCAGCTGTCGACAATCGCCACCATGCGGTCCCAGTCGAGCAGCATGTAGAAGGCGACGACGGGCGTGACGACGAACAGGCTGACCACCGATACCAGCGCCACGCCGGAGCTCCAGATCGAGGTGAACACCGTGGTCAAAAGACCGAAGCCGGAGGTCAGCAGCGAATTCAACCCTTCGCGCAGGCCATTGGCGTCGACGCCGAAATTCTCTTCCAGCCATCTCGGATCGAAGCTGGTGATCAGGGTCTGCAGGCGGGTCAGGTATTCCGGCAGCTTGCTGGCGAAATCGGCCATCTGCGAAGCCAGCACCGGAATCAGGATGACGAAGGCCAGTACCAGAACGACGATGAAGGCAAACAGGATGACAATCGTCGCCATCAGCCTGGACAGGCCGAGCCGCTGCAGCCGGTCTGCGACCGGGTCGAGGAAGTAGGCGAGCACCATGCCGGCGACGAACGGCAGCAGGATGCCGCTGAAGACATAGAGGAAGATCGCGAGGATGACGGCGCTGATCAGCCAGAAGCGGATTTGGCGGCGAAACACGCCAGACGCGGCAGCATCGGCAGCCGCAGCCTCGGCAGCCGCGTCGATGTCCTGGTCAGGTGCCCGGTGTGGAGCCTTCGCCATAGCCGCTCATATGCCTCAGCCAAGCCACGAGATAGGCCGCGGCCGAAGCCACGGTCAAGACCCCGGACAGCAATATGAGCATCGGCCTGAGCGGGTCGAGATCGATGGCGAGGGCCAGCTCGCCCAGCACCACCGCCGCCAGCCCGATCTGGATGGCAGTGTTGGCTTTCGACACGAAGAGCGGCTTCATCTCGACCGGGTGGGCCATGACGGTGGACAAAACGACGGCGCAGACGATCAGCGCATCGCGCGACACCATGGTGATGACCAGCCACAGTGGCAATTCACCAATGAAGCCCAGCACCACGAACACCGAGACCAGCAGCAATTTGTCGGCCATCGGATCGAGATAGGCGCCAAGCTGCGAAAACTGGTTGAAGTGGCGGGCGATGAAGCCGTCGACGCCGTCGGAAATGCCGGCGATCAGGAAGCCGGCGAAAGCCCAGTCCCAGCGCGCCTGCAGCATGGCCAGCACCACGCCCGGCACCAGCACGAAACGCATGATCGTGATCATGTTGGGGATGGTCAAACGCATATCCCGTCGCTTCTGTTTTGATGATACATGATGGAGATGAGAGGCTACGGCAAGTGGCGACGCTCTCTCCTCGCTCACCTGCTCCACTCCAAACCGAAAAAGAAGCTAGCGAATGTCGATGGCACAGAGAATTACAATCGCCCTGCGTGTCACACTTTTCTATTTGGCCGGAGTGACAGAAAGCCTCCTGGCTTTCGCATCTTTTAACGACTCCACACCGCGACTCGGCCATGCATGATCATTTGACCAGCTTCGTTCTTCAACTGGTCGTCGGCCTTCTCGTGTCTTGGCCTCTCTGGTTAGTGGCTGCCGCCGTGGCGTTCGTTTTCGGGCGGTCAGTCGACGTAAACCCAGGTGTCTGGAGTGTGGCGGCAAGTTTGATCGCCGCCGGTTTCTCCTATGGAGTCCTCCCGAGCGGCGAGGTCAGGTCTTTAGCGACCGCCGGTGCCCTCGCCGCTGCGCTGGCGGGCATTTTTTTGTACTGCTGGAGCGTATGGAGCCCGGTTCGGCCGGTCTAATTGAACACCGCCATCGCC
>NZ_RZSX01000447.1:0-5171 GCF_004023105.1 Mesorhizobium sp. M5C.F.Ca.IN.020.32.2.1
CTCTTTGAGCACGCGCACCGCGATCTCGTTCTGCTTGTCGCTGAGCGAGCCGGGCAGGGCGGTAAACCACTGGTCGGCCTTGCGGATCGACAGTTCGGTGACCTCGCCGATATGCTTGCCGGCAATCTTCACCGCAAGCGCTTCCGGCTTCAGCCGGTAGCCGCGGCAGGCCGGGCAAGGCGTGGCCGACATGAAGCGCTCGATCTCCTCGCGCATCCAGGCAGATTCGGTCTCCTTCCAACGCCGCTCGAGATTGGGGATGACCCCTTCGAAGGTTTTCGTCGTCTTGTAGGAGCGCAGGCCGTCATCGTACTGGAAGGTGACCTCGCGCTCGCCGGTGCCATGCAGGATGGCTTGCTTTGCCTCTTCGGTCAGATCCCTGAACTTGTCGCCGAGCTTGAAGCCATAGACCTTGCCCAGCGCCTCCAGCGTCTGCACGTAATAGGGCGAGGTCGATTTCGCCCACGGGCTGACGGCGCCGGCACGCAAGGACAGGTTGTCGTCGGGCACGATCAGGCTGGCGTCGATCGCGCGCTGGCTGCCGAGGCCGTCGCAGGTCGGGCAAGCGCCGAACGGGTTGTTGAAGGAGAACAGCCGCGGCTCGATCTCGGGAATGGTGAAGCCTGACACCGGGCAGGCGAACTTTTCCGAGAACAGAATACGTTCGTGCGTCTCGTTCTTCGACTTGTTGACCGAATCCTCGCCGGTCTGGCTGGAGTCGAGCGGACGGTCGGCGAATTCGGCCACCGCCAGCCCGTCGGCGAGCTTCAGCGCAGTTTCGATGGAATCGGCAAGCCGCGTCGCCAGATCGCCGCGCACCACGATGCGGTCGACGACGACATCGAGATCATGCTTGTACTTCTTGTCCAGCGCCGGCACGTCGGCGATTTCGTAGAAGACACCGTCGACCTTGACGCGCTGGAAGCCCTTTTTCTGCAGCTCCAGCAGTTCCTTGCGGTACTCGCCTTTGCGGCCTCGCACCATCGGCGCCAGGATGAAAAGCCGCGTGCCTTCCTCGACCGCCAGCACGCGGTCGACCATCTGCGACACCGTCTGGCTCTCGATCGGCAGGCCGGTGGCCGGCGAGTAGGGGACGCCGACGCGCGCGAACAGCAGCCGCATGTAGTCGTAGATTTCCGTGACGGTGCCGACCGTCGAGCGTGGATTCTTCGAGGTGGTCTTCTGCTCGATCGAGATAGCCGGCGACAGGCCGTCGATCTGGTCGACGTCCGGCTTCTGCATCATTTCGAGGAATTGCCGCGCATAGGCCGACAGGCTCTCGACATAGCGGCGCTGCCCCTCGGCATAGATGGTATCGAAGGCGAGCGACGACTTGCCGGAGCCCGACAGGCCGGTCATGACGATCAGGCTGTCACGCGGCAGGTCGAGATCGACATTCTTCAGATTGTGTTCGCGCGCCCCGCGAATGGAAAGATATTTATGGTCGGCCATCGCCGGTCGCCGCCTCAGGTCTGGAATCTCGTGGGATGGCGGGTTGTCCCGGCCATCCCCTATGTAGGTAATTTCGCCACCTTTTCGAGAGACGCCACAACTCTCGACCAAAGCCTTTAACCGTCTTTCGCGCGGGCGGGCAAGCGGAAAGAACAAAGACCGAACAAGCTCCTGACAAAAGCGTCCACGTAATCCAAGGCCGACGCCGCGCTGCTCGAAACGAATGCAATTTCGGATTCGCCATCCAAGCGATCACATTTTTTGTAATCGGCTGTCCAACGGTTGACGTCTCAGGCTCAGGGAGTCAGACTCCAAACGTCACCGAAGCCGGCCGTCTTTCGATGGCCTCGCCGCCCCAAGGTGGTCTGCGAGACGCCGCGGGTTTTTGCGATATGCGCTTCGGACGACACCAGTCGCAATGGACAGAAAAGGAGAGCAGAGGAATGACTCCACCGGACAGTCCCTTGAGGCTCCACGTGTCGCTGGAGCCGCGGCAGGCATAAGTGCCAGGGCCAGGCGTGTGCGCCGCCCGACAAACCGTGACTTGCCGATCCCCACCAAAATCAGAGACTACTAGTCGGATCGTCGGCTGAATGCCGCGAAGCATCCGAAATCAAAAGCCGGCAGTGCACTCCCGGCGAGGTGGATTTTAGATCCAAGAAAGCCCCGACCGTTTGCGGAAGCAGCGGCGGGGCTGTTCGTTTTAGGGCCGCAAGGTCGTGGCAGCGATGATGGCCCGCACGCATGCCTTATTGCCGAGGGCCCTGGAACGCGCCGACGCCGACGTCGAAGGTTATGCTGCCGGAAATCCTGACATCGGTATCGCCGATCTTGAACTGGCCGTTACCGTTGCTGGGCACGGCGTCGTCGGGTTCGGGAGCCGGCTTGGCGATGCGATAGTCATCGGCCACGCCGGGCAACGTGCCGTTCTGCGAAGACGTTGAATTGTCTTCCGCGAACGCCGCGCCGGAAGTCATGGCCGCGACGGCAACACCGATGATTAGCCGGTTCGAGTGGATTAAAATCTTGTCGAGCATCGGCGGACTATATCCGCCGAACCCTGGTCGAAGCCAGACCGGTGGCGATGAAACTTGCCGAACGACTTGGCCGCATCGCGCATGAGCCGGCTACCTTTCACGCCGCCTTCTTACGGGTGTCAAAAACATGATCGACGAGCCCCCAAGTCTTTGCCTCCTCGGCGGTCATGAAATGGTCGCGGTCGAGCGTGCGTTCGACCTCTTCGAACGTGCGACCGCAATGGTGCGAGTAAAGCTCGGTCATGCGCCGTTTGGTCCTGAGGATGCCTTCGGCGTGGCGCTGGATGTCGGAGGCTTGGCCCTGGAAACCGCCTGACGGCTGGTGCAGCAGGATGCTGGCATTGGGCAACGCGATACGCCGTCCCGGCGTGCCTGCCATCAGCAGGAACGAGGCCATCGAGGCGGCAAAGCCCATGCAGACGGTCGATACTGGACTGCTTATATACTGCATCGTGTCGTAGATGGCGAAACCGCTGGTCACCACACCGCCCGGCGAGTTGATGTAAAGGGAAATCTCCTTATCGGGATTGTCGGATTCCAGCGATAGAAGCTGGGCACAGACCAGCGCCGACACGCCATCGTCGATCGGACCGTTGATGAAGACGATGCGCTCGCGCAGCAGCCGCGAAAAAATGTCGAAGGCGCGTTCGCCGCGGCTCGACTGCTCGATCACCATCGGCACCAGGTTGGCAAAACCGCTCATAGCTTTTTTCCGTTGTGCCGCTCAGGCCGCGCGCAGGAAAAGGCGAGGCGTGTTTGCGGCAATGGTCTGTTTGGGGCTGTGTGCGTTGAGCGAAAGCCGGCAACCGGCGCCCACCATCGCAACCGCAGACGTAGCGACCCGCGCGAATCCATCGTGGACGATGCGCAGATGCGTACCGCCCGACGCGGTGCGGCCGAGCGTGAAGGTGACGATACTGTCGAGCGGATCAGCTGCATTGCCAGGCGCCGGCCGCTCCCGCCAGGAATAGCGCAGCAGGCGTTCGGGCTCAGCGTTGAGGATTTCGCACTCGATCGGTGCACCCGCCTTAGCAAAGGCAAAGCGACTGCCGATCTCGGGTTTGATGTCGTTCGGCATCATCCAGGCCGCGAGCAGGTCCGGCACCGTCAGCGCCCGCCATACTTTTTCCGGCGGGTCCGGAAGCTCGCACTCGAACTCGATCGAATCTGCCGCCATGTCTGAATGCTGTTTTGCCGTCATTGGTCCATATCCTTCAAAACCGCCTTGAGCCTTTCGATGCGCTCGGGCCAGAACGCACGGTACCGCTCGATCCAGCTGAGCAGAGGGTCAAGCCCTTGCGGATCGGCGCGATAATAGGCGTTGCGGCCGGCTCGCCGCTCGACCACCAGGCCGGCGCCGCGCAGCACCGCGAGATGCTGCGACACGGCCGGTTGCGACACGGTCATGCCGCTGCGCAGTTCCGACACGGTCTTCTCGCCGGCGGCGAGCCGTTCGTAGACGGCGCGGCGCGTCGGGTCGGAAAGCGCTCGAAAAATCTCTGCTTCGATCATGATTGAAGCATAAGTCTGCACTTATTGGTTTGGCAAGCAGTCTTTTCGCGCCCATATGGAATGGCACGGCGGACCCCATCGATTGCTGACATTCCTTGACAGCAGGAATTGATTGAGATAGAACGAAAAGAGAACAAAAACCTTGTGGGAAAAGGCAGCCACGGCAGGCGGGGATTGCCCGCAGTCTATAAGGTGAGCGGCAGAAATTTTGTTTCGGATGAGCGCGGAGAAGTATCATGGCGGGTAGCGTCAACAAGGTCATTCTGGTGGGCAATCTCGGGGCGGACCCGGAAATCCGCCGTTTGAATTCGGGTGAGCCGGTCGTCAACATCCGCGTCGCTACCTCGGAAAGCTGGCGCGACAAGACTTCCGGCGAGCGCAAGGAAAAGACCGAGTGGCACAATGTCGTCATCTTCAACGACCAGCTCGCCAAGGTCGCCGAGCAGTATCTGAAGAAGGGTGCGAAGGTTTATGTCGAGGGCCAGTTGCAGACGCGCAAATGGCAGGACCAGACCGGCAATGACCGCTACACGACCGAAATCGTGCTGCAGAAATTCCGTGGCGAGCTGCAGATGCTCGACGCGCGCGGGCAAGGCGAGGGCGGTCAGGTCGGCAGCTATGCCGGTGGCGGCAGCAGCCGCGGTTCCGATTTCGGGCAGTCCGGCCCGG
The DNA here is from genome assembly GCF_004023105.1 of Mesorhizobium sp. M5C.F.Ca.IN.020.32.2.1. Lineage (NCBI taxonomy): Bacteria > Pseudomonadati > Pseudomonadota > Alphaproteobacteria > Hyphomicrobiales > Phyllobacteriaceae > Mesorhizobium > Mesorhizobium sp. M5C.F.Ca.IN.020.32.2.1. The sequence continues at coordinate 4,671 of NZ_RZSX01000447.1, forward strand.
GCGAGAGTTTCAATCGCGGTGGCGGCAACAAGGGCGGTGGTGGCGGCGGTTCGTCGCGCGAACTCGACGACGAAATTCCGTTCTGATTTCTTGGGGCGGATGTCCCTTACGCGGGCGAAAAACGCCGGCTACTTGAGGCCACGAATTGGCGTCCCGAAAATCTGTCTTGGATTTCGGGACGTTCTGCATTTAAGCGGTGCGCAGTGAAAGGACGTATTAGGTGAAAGCACGGGTCAAATGGGTCGAGGAGCGCACCTTTGTCGGCGAGTCCGGCAGCGGCCACAAGGTGGTGCTGGGGACTGCCTTCGGGCCGGAAGGCAGGACGCCGGGGCCGAGCCCGATGGAGCTTGTGCTGCTCGGCACCGGCGGCTGCTCAGCCTATGATGTCGTCCACATCCTCGAAAAGAGCCGCGAGGCGGTCGAAGACTGCGTGGTCGAACTCGACGCCGATCGGGCGGAGAAGGAGCCGCGGGTGTTCACCCGCATCCATATGCATTTCAT
>NZ_RZSX01000448.1:0-5162 GCF_004023105.1 Mesorhizobium sp. M5C.F.Ca.IN.020.32.2.1
ATTGAAGGGAAGGCCGTGTTCAGGCCTTCGGAGGGCGGTTGCATGAGCCTCGACAGGGACTGGGATTCGATCCGACCCGACCGCAGCTTCGCTGTCCATGCCGGCATGGGCATTTTGCGGATCACGTTGCTATTCGGCTCGGCCGTGGTGGCGCTGGCCTTGATCGCGACGCCCTTGCTCGACAGCCGGACGCGATTGCAGACCGCCCGCGACCATTTTGCCGGCGGCCTTGATGGAATGAGCACAGGATCGATTGGGAGCCCAGGGTCGGTGGGGAGCACAGGCTCGATTGGAAACACGGGCTCGATCGGCCATCGTGGGACCTACACGCTGCGCAGGAGCGTGCTGCAGCCGCTGCCCAGTTCGGTCTGCGTGATACGCGACAATGGCAAGCGCAGCGGCGACTGCTGAGATGGTTTAGAGCAGCCGTTTCACCGCCTGTTAAGCCTTTGCCATTAACCTTTCTTAACAGGTCGGCGCTAGGGTTTCGGCAAGCGGGATCGACGGCCATGAAAATATTGCTGCAACGATTTTTGGAAGACGAGACCGGCGCGACGGCCATCGAATATGGGCTGATCGTGACGGTGCTGTCGCTTGCCATCATAGGCGGCATCGGCCAGGCGGCTGATGCAATGGCGTGGCTGTTCAGCGACAATTCCAGCAGGCTTGTGAACGCTTTCGCGCAGTGATCGCGACCGGCCACCAGCATCCATAAAAGTCCGGTCGACAGAAATCCGGTCATCGCCCGCCGGGATTTTCCAGTATCGTCTTCAGCGATATTTTCGCCGAGCCCGGCTTCAGCGGTTTTTGCTGCGAGGCGTCGGGCGCCCAGCCTGACATCCAGACGATCGGAAAACTCGCCCTGATGCGACCATCGGCATCCGAAAAGCGCTCGGCGTAGATTTCGGCGACGCGGGCAAACAGCCTTCGTGTGCCCGGTCGCCTGCTGCGGTCGATGAGCGCGCTGGTCTCGCCCATCGCCCGCAGGTCCGCCATCAGGCCGAACAGCGAATCGTAGCGCACCGTCACCGTCTCGACATCGGCGACGGGCAAGGCCATGCCGGCGCGTTGCAAAAGTGCGCCGGCGTCGCGCACATCGGTGAACGGGATGACGCGCGGGCTGGCGCCGCCGTAAAGTTCGGTCTCGGCGGCGAGCAGGCTTTCGCGCAGCTCGGAAAGCGTACCGGCGCCGGCAAAAGCGCCGAGGAACAGACCATCCGGCTTCAGGGCGCGGCGGATCTGCACCAGCATGCCGGGAATGTCGTTCATTGCCTGAAGGGACAAAAGAGACACGGCGAGGTCGAGGCTTTCTGGCTCGAACGGCACGGTCTCCAGCGGCGCCACCAGTCCGGCGGCATCGCCCAGGAACATAGCGTCCGCCTCCACTCTTATGATGTCCGTAACCTTGCCGCTTGCCGCGAGCACGTCGACCGCCGCCGGCGTCTGGCAAAACAGCACGGCCGCTCTGTCGAATTTGCGCTCGACGGCGCCCAGCCGTTCGGCAAGCTCCTCGGCCGCCCGCCGCATCAGGAAATCCGCGCCGGCAGTCGGTCGGGCGAGCGCCCGGCGCTTGTGCGCCAGCCAGAGAGAAGTGTCCACTATAGGTTGCAACTGACGGTTCCTGGTTTCCGCTGTCTGATATAGGGTGGCGGGGGAGCAACCACGTGGCCGATCCAATGCCAGATATCAAGAGTATCGCTCGAAACGCATTGGACTGGCCGGCGCGCATCCTGTTTCCGCCGGTTTGCGCCGGCTGCCGACGGCATGTCTCGCAGCCCGGCGTGCTGTGCGGCGCCTGCTGGCCGAAGCTCAGGCTCCTGGAGCGGCCATGGTGCCCGGTGAGGGGCACGCCGTTCATCCATCACATGGGCGAGGGGTTCCTGTCGGCCGAGGCGATCGCCGACCCGCCGCCGTTCGAGCGCGCGCGGGCCGCGGTCGCTTACTCCGGTGTCGCCCGCCAGATGGTGCAAGGGTTGAAATACCAGGATCGCACCGACCTGGCGCCGTGGATGGCGCGCTGGATGGTGCGCGCCGGTGCCGAACTGATCGCGGAAGCCGATCTGGTCGTGCCGGTGCCGCTGCACTGGCGGCGTTTTTTCAGGCGCCAGTTCAACCAGTCGGCGGAACTGGCAAGGGCGGTATCGCAACTTGGCGGCCTGCCTTTTGCGCCCTCCGCGGTCAGGCGCGTCAAACTCACCCGCCAGCAGGTCGGGCTGGAGCGGCGGGAACGCGAGGAGAATGTGCGTGCCGCATTCAGAGTGTCCGAGGAGGCCGAGATCGAGATCGCCGGCCGCCGGGTGCTCTTGATCGACGATGTCTATACCACCGGCGCCACTGTCCGCGCGGTCGCCAAGGCGCTGAAGAAGGGCGGTGCCGGGACCGTCGACGTGCTGACCTTTGCGCGCGTGTTGCCGGGGGACTTTCGGGCCGACGAGTCCGCGACTATATAGATTGAAGAAAGGCAGGATTGCTGACCGATGGTCGACGTGACGATCTATACACGGATGATGTGCGGCTATTGCGTGGCGGCCAAGCGGCTGCTCGAGCGCAAGGGCGTTGCCTACACCGAGCACGACGCCTCCTTCTCGCCGGAACTGCGCAGGGAAATGATTTCCCGCGCGAATGGCCGCTCGACGTTTCCGCAGATATTCATCGGCGATACGCATGTCGGCGGCTGCGACGATCTCCATGAACTGGAGGCAGAGGGCCGGCTGGACAGTCTGCTCGCCAATGGCTCGACGAATTGAGGACATGACGATGGGTGCTTTCAAGGCGGCGGCGATCCAGATGCGTTCGGGCACCAGCCCCGAGCGCAACGCGGCCGATCTGGAGCGGCTGGTGTGCGAGGCGGCGGGTCTCGGCGCGACCTATATCCAGTCACCGGAAATGACCGGTGCGCTGGTCCGTGACAGCCAAGCGCGGGCCGCCTCCTTCACCTCCGAGGACAAGGACATCATCGTCTCGACTTCGCGGAAGCTGGCGAAAGATCTTGGGATCTTCCTGCATATCGGCTCGACCGCCATCCTGCGTGCCGACGGCAAGCTCGCCAATCGCGCGCTTCTGTTCGGGCCGGACGGCGCGACGATTGCCACCTACGACAAGATCCACATGTTCGACGTCGATCTCGACAATGGCGAAAGCTGGCGCGAATCCGCCGCCTACGAGCCGGGCACCCAGGCCGTCGTCACGGAGATCAGCGGCGCCGGGATTGATGGTGCGAGGCTGGGTTTCGCCGTCTGCTACGATCTGCGCTTTCCGCAGCTTTTCCGCGCCGAGGCGCTGGCCGGCGCCGACCTGCTTTCGGTGCCCGCCGCCTTCACCCGCCAGACCGGCGAGGCGCACTGGCATGTGCTGCTGCGGGCGCGCGCCATCGAGAACGGCGCCTATGTCGTTGCCGCGGCGCAAGGCGGACTGCACGAGGACGGCCGCGAGACCTATGGTCATTCGCTGATCGTCGATCCCTGGGGCCGCATCGTCGCCGAAGCTGCACATGACGAACCGGCGGTGATCATCGCTGAGATCGACCCAGCGCAGTCGGCCGCCGCGCGCAAGAAGATCCCAAACCTGAAGAATGCGCGGGATTTTGCGGTAAACGGCGGACAGGCTGAGGCACTGCCACTCAGGGGTGCAGCATCTTGATCCGGTTTTCTCTGATCTGCGAGCACGAGCACGAATTCGAGGGCTGGTTTCGCAGCAACGACGATTTCGACACCCAGAAGAAGCGTGGCTTCGTCGATTGCCCGACCTGCGGCTCGCACAAGGTCGAGAAGGCGTTGATGGCGCCGGCCGTCTCCACCGGTCGCAAGCAGGAGAAGATCGCACTAGCCATGGGCGAGGCCCAGAAGCAGGCGTTGGCGCAATTGAAGGCGATGGCCGAGAAGGTGCGCGAGAACGCCGACTATGTCGGCGACAAGTTTGCCGAGGAAGCGCGCAAGATCCATTTCGGCGAGAGCGATCCGCGCGGCATCTATGGCGAGGCGACGCTAGAGGAGGCGAAGAGTCTTGCCGAGGAAGGCGTTGAATTCATGCCGATTCCAAGCTTCCCGGACGAGCGGAACTGACAGGCTAGCTGACGCTCCCTATCAATTTCCCCAGCAGGCGAGCAAGCGTCTCTTGTTCGGTGCGCGTCAGACCGGAAAGTATCTCGTGCTCGTTGGCGACGTGGGCGGTGACCGCCTCATCGACCAATGCGAGACCTTTTCCGCTCAACTGCACGACGATCCCGCGCCGATCGTTGGGGTGCGGACCGCGCAGGATCAAGCCGGCCTTCTCCAGCCGATCGAGCCGGTTGGTCATGGCGCCCGACGTCACCATCGTCGCTTCGTAGAGGGCAGTTGGCGTCAGCGCGTAAGGCGACCCGGAACGGCGCAGCGTCGCCAGCACATCGAATTCCCCGGATTGCAGTCCGAAACGGGCAAACAGCGGAGCGAGGCGCTCTCGTGCAATCAGCGACGAGGCTTCGTTCAACCGTCCAAGCACGGCCATCGGAGAAACATCCAGATCCGGCCGTTCTTTTTTCCACTGCTCGATGGCTTTCGCGGCGCGATCCATCTATCTCACCTAAATATCTTGACGTTAAGAATCTTTCCGTTATCTTATCTCAAGACGCATTGCTCGCCAAGGGCTGCAAAGACAATAAGGTACCGTTATGAAATTTCTCTGGGATTCAGCGCCCGGCCTTTTGGTCGTCACCGGCGGCCTGCTCGGCCTGACGCTGCCGTTCGGCAAGATCGCCACGGCGGCCGGCGTTTCGGCCATGGTCTGGGCCCTCGTCATTTCGCTCGGCGCCGGCGGTGTGCTTTTGTGCGCCATGCTTCTGCGCGGGCAACGCATCCGGCTCACCCCGCACAGGCTGCGTTACTTCGTCGTCACCGCGGCGGTGTCCTATGCATTCCCCAATCTCTTGATGTTCTCGGCCATTCCGCATCTCGGCGCCGGCTATACCGGTATCATGTTCACGCTGTCGCCAGTGGTTACCCTGGTGTTTTCGATCCTGCTCGGCGTTCGGCGCCCCAATCTGCTTGGTGTCGTCGGCATTGCCGTCGGCTTCCTTGGTGCGGTGATGGTGGCGGGGACGCGCGGCGAGGCCGGCCAACCGGCCGAATTTTTCTGGGTGGCGGTGGGGCTGCTCATCCCGGTCAGCCTGGCCGCCGGCAACATCT
>NZ_RZSX01000449.1:0-5144 GCF_004023105.1 Mesorhizobium sp. M5C.F.Ca.IN.020.32.2.1
GTCCTTGTCGTAATAAAGTTCCTCGCGCGTCTCGGTGGCGAATTCGAAATTCGGCCCCTCGACGATGGCGTCGACCGGGCAGGCCTCCTGGCAGAAGCCGCAATAGATGCACTTCACCATATCGATATCGTAACGCACCGTGCGGCGCGTGCCGTCGTTGCGGCGCGGGCCGGCCTCGATGGTGATGGCCTGCGCCGGGCAGATCGCCTCGCACAATTTGCAGGCGATGCAGCGTTCCTCGCCGTTCGGATAGCGGCGCAGCGCATGCTCGCCGCGGAAGCGCGGGCTGGTCGGCCCCTTCTCGTGCGGATAGTTGATCGTCTCCTTCGGCGCGAAGAACTGGCGCATCGACAGGAAGAAGGCGCTGACGAAGTCCTGCAAGAGCAGAGACTTGGCGGCTTGGGCTAGAGCGGACATCACGCAAACCCCGTGATCTTGAGGAACGCGGCGACGATCACCACCATCGCCAGCGAGATCGGCAGGAAGACCTTCCAGCCGAGCCGCATCAGCTGGTCGTAGCGGTAGCGCGGCACGAAGGCCTTCACCATGGAGATCATGAAGAACACCAGGCAGACCTTGAGCACGAACCAGATCAGACCCGGCACCCAGGTGAAAGGAGCGAAGTCGAAGGGCGGCAGCCAGCCGCCGAGGAACAGGATGGTGGCCAGCGCGCACATCAGCACGATGGCGACATACTCGCCGAGGAAGAACAGCAGGAACGGCGTCGACGAATATTCGACCATATGGCCGGCGACGAGTTCGGATTCGGCTTCGACAAGGTCAAAAGGCGGGCGGTTCGTTTCGGCCAGCGCCGAGATGAAGAAGATGACGAACATCGGGAACAGCGACAGCCAATGCCAGTCGAGGAAGGTGTTGGGCAGGCCAACCCGCGTGCCCAGCCCATCCTGCTGCGACAGCACGATGTCGGACAGGTTGAGAGAGCCGACGCAAAGCAGCACGGTGACAATGACGAAGCCGATCGAGACCTCGTAGGACACCATCTGCGCCGCCGAGCGCAGCGCGCCGAGGAACGGATATTTCGAGTTGGACGCCCAGCCGCCCATGATCACGCCATAGACCTCGAGCGAGGAGATGGCGAAGACATAGAGGATGCCGACATTGACGTTGGCGATCGCCCAGCCCTCGTTGACCGGGATCACCGCCCAGGCCGAGATCGCCAGCACTGCCGAAACCAAAGGCGCCAGCAGAAAAACGCCCTTGTTGGCGCCGGACGGAATCACCGGCTCCTTGAACACGAACTTCAGAAGGTCGGCGAAAGCCTGCAGCGTGCCCCATGGACCGACGACGTTCGGGCCGCGGCGCAGCTGCACCGCCGCCCAGATCTTGCGGTCCGCGTACAGGATGTAGGCGACGAAGATCAACAGCACGACGATCAGCACGACCGACTTCAACAGGATGAGCAGCGCCGGCAGCACGTAGAAGGAGAAGAAGGTGTCCATGCTTATTCCGCCGCCTGCCTGAAGCCGTTTTTCGCCAGCGCCGAGCATTCCGCCATCACGGCGGAAGCCCGCGCGATCGGGTTGGTCAGGTAGAAATCCTTGACCGGCGAGGTGAAGGCGCCCTTGTTCAGCCGCCCGCCGAGCTTCGCCACTTTGGCGACATCGTCAACGTTGCCGGCCGCCACCTGGTCGATGCGGGCAAGATGCGGGTATTCCGAATAGAGTTTCGCGCGAAGCTGCGGCAGCGAATCGAACGGCAGCTTCTTGCCCAGCACATCCGACAGCGCCCGCAGGATCGCCCAGTCCTCGCGCGCATCGCCCGGCGCGAAGCCGGCACGGTTGGTCTGCTGCACGCGGCCCTCGGTGTTGACGTAGGTGCCCGATTTTTCGGTATAGGCGGCGCCCGGCAGGATAACGTTGGCGCGGTGCGCGCCCTGATCGCCATGCGTGCCGATATAAACGACGAAGGCGCCACCGGTCTTGGCCATGTCGATCTCGTCGGCGCCGAGCAGGAACAGCACGTCCATATCGCCCAGCATTCCGGCGACGTTTTTGCCGCCCTCACCCGGCACGAAGCCGACATCGAGCCCGCCGACACGCGCCGCCGCAGTGTGCATCACGGCAAACCCGTTCCAGTCGGCTCTCGCGGCATTGACGGCGGTGGCGAGCTTCGCCGCCTGGCCGAGCACGGCCGCGCCATCCGAGCGTGCCAGCGCACCCTGGCCGACGATAACAAGCGGATGCGTCGCTTTCTTCAGCATCTGGAAGAACTTGCCGTTGCCGTCGGCCAGATCCTTCAGCGATTCCGTTCCGGCGCCGAGCTGCTCATAGTCGTAGCGCGTGTCGCCGACATCGCCGATAACGCCGACGGGCAGGTTGCCGACCCGCCAGCGCTTGCGGATGCGGGCGTTGAGCAAGGACGCCTCGAAGCGCGGATTGGCGCCGATGATCAGCACCGCGTCGGCCTGCTCGATGCCCTCGATGGTCGGGTTGAAGATATAGCTTGCCCGGCCGAGCGACGGATCGAGCGCGGCACCGTCTTGGCGGCAGTCGGTGTTCTTCGAGCCGAGCGAGGCCATCAGCAGCTTCAGCGCATAGATCTCCTCGACGGCGGCGAGATCACCTGCAATGGCGCCGATCTTGTCGGGTGCAGTGCTCGACACCGCTTCCTTGATCGCGGAGAAAGCCTCGGCCCAGCTTGCCGGGGCCAGCTTGCCGTTCTTGCGGACGTATGGCCGGTCGAGGCGCTGGGTGCGCAAGCCGTCCCAGATGAAGCGGGTCTTGTCGGAAATCCACTCCTCGTTCACCGCCTCGTTGGTGCGCGGCAGGATGCGCATCACTTCGCGGCCTCTGGAATCGACGCGGATCGCCGAGCCGACAGCATCCATCACGTCGATGGATTCGGTCTTGGTCAGCTCCCACGGCCGTGCCTGGAAGGCGTAGGGTTTGGAGGTCAGCGCGCCGACCGGGCAAAGGTCGATGACGTTGCCCTGCAGTTCCGAGGTCATCGCGCTTTCTAGATAGGTGGTGATCTCAGCGTCCTCGCCGCGGCCGATCAGGCCGAGCTCGGAAATACCGGCAATTTCGGTGGTGAAGCGAACGCAGCGCGTGCAATGGATGCAGCGGTTCATGATCGTTTTGACCAGCGGCCCGATATACTTGTCTTCGACCGCCCGCTTGTTCTCGTGATAGCGCGAGGAATCGACGCCGAACGCCATCGCCTGGTCCTGCAGGTCGCACTCGCCGCCCTGGTCGCAGATCGGGCAATCCAGCGGATGGTTGATCAGCAGGAATTCCATCACGCCTTCCCTGGCCTTCTTGACCATCGGCGTGTTGGTAAAAATTTCCGGCGTTTCGCCATTCGGTCCGGGGCGCAGGTCGCGCACGCCCATGGCGCAGGACGCCTGCGGCTTGGGCGGACCGCCCTTCACCTCGATCAGGCACATGCGGCAGTTGCCGGCGATCGACAGCCGCTCATGGAAGCAGAAGCGCGGCACTTCCGCGCCGGCGTCCTCGGCTGCCTGCAGCAGCGTGTAGTGGTCGGGTACAGTAATCTCTTTCCCGTCGACCTTGAGCTTTGCCATGTCGTCTCAAACCCCTGCGGACATTCCGCAATCTTTCTTTCCGGGGCGCAACCGAAACCGCGCCCGGCATTGAATTCAATGTTTGGCCGCGGCCAGCACCGCCGCCTGGCTAAGCCAGTCGTCCCGCTCGATGCGGCCCTTGAACGACAGATAATCGTCGACCCAGGCGATCTCTTCCGGCGTCCATGCCGCAATCTGGCCGTAGGTCCAGATCCCCAAGCCGTTCAGCACCTCTTCCAGCTTCGGCCCGATCCCCGATATCGCCTTGAGGTCGGCCGGATTTGCCGGACGATCCATGGCCTTGGGCTGCTTGAAGTCCTCGGGCATCAACCCGGTCGGCGCGGCAGCCGCATCCACCGCGCTCCGTGTAATGCCGCTCGCCGCTATGTCATTCACGTTCCTGGCGAAGGACTGCGCATCGGCGATCAGGGTTTTCGTCGCCGCGCGCGCCTTGGTCGAGGAGCTTGTCCCTGTCCCGGAAAAGCGTTCGACCCTGGCATCGAAATCGTCGACGATCGGCTGGAAAAGCCGCTGCGAGGCCTCGGCGGCGCCCGAGAGCACGCCCATCCACACCCCAAAGGCATGATTGGCAAGCCCGAAGCCGAGCGCCGACAGCGCCGCCGCACCCGCAACAGGGTGCGCCAGGAGATTGACGGCGCTGGCCATCTCCTTCGGCATCATCCTGGTCAGGTCCTGGTTCATCTTCTCGAACGGGTCCAAATCTGGCATCAAATGATCGGGTCTCGAATTCAGCGACATAGGTGGTCTCCTGGTCGTTTCTTCCGTATGCCCCGGCCTGTTTCCTCAAATCGGGCACTTGCCCGTATCTCAAATCGGGCACTTGCCCGTATTTCAAATCGGGCACTTGCCCGCATTCCAGTCGCCCGTCTTTACAAATTTCTTGTCTATTCCGCCGCCACCATCACCGGCTCTGCGCGGTGCGCGTTGCGCGAAAACTCGTCGATGCGCCGCTCCACCTCGCCGCGGAAATGGCGCATCAGGCCTTGGATCGGCCACGCCGCCGCGTCGCCCAGCGCGCAGATCGTGTGGCCTTCGACCTGTTTGGTCACGTCGAGCAGCATATCGATCTCACGCTTCTGCGCCTCGCCGCGCACCAGCCGCTCCATCACCCGCCACATCCAGCCGGTGCCTTCGCGGCACGGCGTGCATTGGCCGCAACTCTCGTGCTTGTAGAAGTATGAAAGCCGCGCGATCGCCTTCACGATATCGGTCGATTTGTCCATGACGATGACAGCCGCCGTGCCGAGGCCCGATTTCAGGTCGCGCAGCGCATCGAAATCCATCGGCGCGTCGATGATCTGCTCCGCCGGCACCAGCGGCACAGAAGCGCCGCCCGGAATGACCGCCAGCAGATTGTCCCAGCCGCCGCGAATGCCGCCGCAATGCGTCTCGATCAGCTCGCGGAACGGGATCGACATCGCCTCTTCGACGGTGCACGGATTGTTGACGTGGCCGGAGATGCAGAACAGCTTGGTGCCGACATTGTTGGGCCGGCCGAAGGACGAGAACCAGGCAGCGCCGCGGCGCAAAATGGTCGGCGCCACCGCGATCGACTCGACATTGTTGACCGTCGTCGGGC
>NZ_RZSX01000044.1:0-14722 GCF_004023105.1 Mesorhizobium sp. M5C.F.Ca.IN.020.32.2.1
AGCGCGTGCTGCGTGAACGGATGCCAGACTCGAGACTGCGCCATCAGTCGCCTCCGGCAATCATGGCCAGGTCGAAGCCGGAAATCATTGCATCTCTCAACGTTTCACCCGTCAGCGGACCGAGGTGCGGCAGCCTGCCGAGCTGCGGCACGCCGCCGAATTCCACGATTGTCCTTTGCGTATCGGCCACCTCTTCGCCCATGAAGGCAATGCCGATGAGCGGGATGGAGCGGGCTCTCAGGGCCTCGATCGACAACAGCGTATGATTGATGGTGCCGAGCGCGGTGCGGGCGCACAGTATTACCGGCAGCCGCCATTGTTCGAATATGTCAATGAACCTTGTCTGTCGATTGAGCGGCACCATCAGCCCGCCGGCGCCTTCGATGACGAGCGGTGTCGGCAGGACCGGAAATGAAAGATCGTCGGCCTCGATCGCGACGCCGTCGATTTCGGCTGATCGATGCGGCGACAGCGGCATCGTCAGTCGATAGACTTCGGGCAGCACGCGTCCGTCGGGCAAGCCGGAAAGCCGGGCGACGACCTCGCTGTCAGTCTCCTCGTCGAGGCCCGATTGCACCGGCTTCCAGTAGAAGCCGTCGAGCAGCCCGGCAAGTCCGGCCGAAAATACTGTCTTGCCAATTCCGGTGTCTGTTCCGGTGACGACGATGCGTTTGGTCATGCTGTGGCCAACACCTCAACGAGAGCCTCGACCATGGCGGAAATGTCGGTCTCGTCGACGTTGAGCGTCAGCGAAATGCGCAGGCGCGATGTGCCCTCGGGCACCGTCGGCGGACGTATGCCGCGTATGTCGAAGCCGCGTGCCTGCAGGGCCGCCGCCACCGCCATGGTGCGCCCAACGTCGCCGATGACAAATGGCTGGATCTGCGAGCCGCTGGGTACGACGCCGCAGCGCTCGGCCAATTGGCGGCCGGCGCAGGCAACGCGTTCCTGCAGCTGAGCGCGGCGCATGGGCTCGTCGGACAGAATAGTCAGCGCTTCGCGCGCCGCGACCGCCATCAGCGGCGAGGGCGCGGTGGCGTAGATGAACGGCCGGCACCGGTTGACGAGATAATCGCACAGTGTCCTCGGCCCGGTGACGAGTGCACCGGATGCGCCGAGCGCCTTGCCGCATGAGTGGAGCGTGACGATGTTGTCGCGGCCTTGGCACGCGGCGGCCAGTCCCCGGCCGTCCGGTCCCCAGATGCCGGTGGCATGCGCTTCATCGACGACGATGAATGCCTGGTGCCGATCGGCCATCGCGACCAGGCTCTCCATCGGCGCGCGGTCGCCATCCATGCTGTAAAGGCTTTCGACGGCGATCCACACGCGCCCCGTGCCGCCTTCGGCGCGCCAGCGGGTGATTGCGTCCTCGACAGCGTCGACGTCGTTGTGCGCGGCCAGCTTGAACTCGGCGCGCCCGGCCTGCGCGCCCTCATGCATGCTGGCATGGGCGAGTTCGTCGAGGACCAGCAGGTCGCCTTTCTGCGGCAGCGCGGTCAACAGGGCGAAGTTGGCGATGTAGCCGCTGCCAAAGAACAGCGCACGGTCGGCGCCGAAGAATGCCGCGGCGTCCGCCTCCAGTTGCTCATGTTCCGGTGCGTTGCCGCGCAACAGCCGCGACCCGGTGGCGCCAACCGGCGTGCCCCGCGCAATCGCCGCCGCAACCGCTTCGCCAAGTCTGTTGGAGGCGGCAAGTCCGAGATAGTCGTTCGACGAGAAGTCGAGACCGGCGCGCGGTGCGAGCGTCCGCAACCGGTCCTTGCGCGCCAGTCCGCGCAAGGATGCGTCATAGCGGGCAAGAATTGCCTCGTTCATTGCGTGGCGAGTTCCATCGGCTCGATGCCGAGACGCTGGAACAGAAGGCTATCCTTGTCCTCGCCGGGATTGTCCGCCGTCAGCAGCGTGTCGCCGACAAAGATCGAGTTAGCGCCGGCAAAGAAGCACAACGCCTGCGTTTCGTCGCTCATCGCCGTCCTGCCGGCGGACAGCCTTACACAGGATTTCGGCATCATCACCCGCGCGAGCGCAACGATGCGGACGAAATCGATCGGATCGATGGCGTCGGCCGCGGCAAGCGGCGTGCCTTCGATGGGAATAAGCATGTTGATCGGCACGCTTTCCGGCGGCTCGGGCAGGTTCGCGAGCGTGACCAGCATGTCGATGCGATCGGTCTTTTCTTCCCCCATCCCGACGATGCCGCCGCAGCAGACTTTCATCCCAACCGCGCGCACGTGCCCAAGCGTTTCCAGCCGGTCGGCAAAAGTCCTGGTTGAAATAACCTCGCCATAGTAGCGCTCAGAGGTATCGATGTTGTGGTTATAGTAGTCGAGACCGGCCTGCTTCAGGCGAGCAGCTTGCTCAAGATCGAGCATGCCGAGCGTCATGCAGGTCTCCATGCCGAGCGCCTTGACGCCCTCGATCATGGCGACCACAACGTCCATGTCGCGCTCCTTGGGACTTCGCCACGCTGCGCCCATGCAATAGCGCGTTGCGCCGCCATCACGCGCCTTGGCCGCTTCGTCGATGACATGCTTGACGTTCATCAGCTTCGACGCCTTCACCCCGGTTTCGTAATGCGCAGACTGGCTGCAATAGCCGCAATCTTCGGGGCAGCCGCCGGTCTTGATGCTAAGGAGCCGCGACAGCTGCACTCGGTTTCGATCGAAGTTCTGGCGGTGGATCGTCTGAGCTAGGAACAGCAGATCGTTGAATGGCATGCCGTAGATGGCCTCAGCCTCTTTGCGGTTCCATCGCGGAGGCGTTCCATCGACCGATTGCATGGTCTGGTTCACGTCGAACTCCGAGTTCATTCCAACCGTCATCGTCAAACCTTTGTTGCTAGTCCGGTACGCCTTCAGGAGTCTGTCGACCGGCAAGCTCGGTCCGACTTGGCTTTGGAGCGCACTCGCTAAAAGGCGAGCTGCGGCACGTCTTTCCACCGCCTTCCTACGCCTGCCGAGCTGATGTTGCTCCTCATGCCGTAATCCTCAGTTCAAATGCTTGCAGATGTTCTGGTGGTCCGGCATGTCCAGGCCGATGTCGAGGATCGGGGCGCTGTGCGTCAGCCATCCCATGGAGATGAGATCGACACCGGTCGCCGCAATCGCCGCCGCCGTTTTCGGCGTCACCCGACCGGAAGCCTCGGTGATCGTACGGCCACCCACTATAGAAACCGCGCGGGCAAGATCCTCGACCGACATATTGTCGAGCAGCACCGCGTCAACACCAATCGCGAGCGCTGCATCGAGCTGCTTCAGCGTGTCGACCTCAACCTCGACCTTCACCATATGCCCTGCGGCGGCGCGCGCCCGCTCTATTGCTGTGCGGATATCGCCGGCGATCGCGATGTGATTGTCCTTTATGAGCACGCCGTCATCGAGGCCGAAGCGGTGATTGGCACCGCCGCCGACGCGCACGGCGTATTTTTCCAATACCCGCAGGCCGGGCGTCGTCTTTCGCGTCGATACGATCCTCGCCTTGTGACCGCGCACGGCCTCAACCATCGCCGCTGTGGCAGTGGCAATGCCGCTCAGCCGGCATAAGAAATTGAGGGCAGTGCGTTCGGCCGTGAGCAGGCCTCGCGCGGGTCCGGACAATCTTGCAATGGTTTCCCCGGCCCCGACATCGCTGCCATCAGGGCGCCAGATCTGGATGTTGATCGCCGGTTCCACGAGCAGGAAGGCGTACGAGACCAGATCGAGCCCGGCAACGACGCCCGCCTGCCTCGATCTGAGCACCAACGTGGCAGTGCAATCATGCGGGATAACCGCATCGCTGGTCAGGTCGCCGCATCTGCCCAGGTCTTCGAGGAGCGCACCGCGCACAATCGGTTCGATCAGGGTCGCGGGGAGGGGGGAGAATGAAATCACATCAGGTGCTCCGTATGGTAGCCCGGCAATCGAGTGCGGCCGCGGCCCGCATTGCGCTGTGCAGTGTCAGCCGTGATGGGCGCGCGTCGGCATCGTGGAGCGGGAAATCGGACCGACAGTGCGCGCCTCGACTCTCTTCCCGCCCCAGGGCCGCCACGGCGATCATCAGTGAGACCAAAGCCGGACCAGAGGCAGCGACATTGTCAGCTGCGATCGGCAGCAGGGTCGCCACCGCTTCGCGCATTGCCTCGCCGTCGCGGATGATACCCAGGGCGGCGGAGACAATTGGGCGGACCGCGGAAGCGTCTGGTCGTGGAGGGACGAATGTGGAGCATCTGCGCGGTCGCCGGGTATACGACGTGCCGGCAACGCTTTCGGCAACCCAGCTCGCGGTGACCGCCGCTTCGGTGAGCGAGTTGCTGGCCAGGCGGTTGGCGCCGTGCAGGCCGGTACAGGCGACCTCACCGCAGGCCCACAATCCCTCGATGGAGCTGCGGCCGGCGCTGTCTACGGCGACGCCGCCCATGTGATAATGTGCCGCCGGGCGCACCGGGATCGGGTCGGTCGCGGGGTCGACCCCTGCGCTCCGGCACAATTCGGCGATGCCTGGAAAACGCTTGCCAAATCTCGGGCCGAGACTTTGCCGTGCATCCAGGAATACGCGGCGTCCAACGGCAAGCTGGTGCCAAATGGCGCGCGCTACGACGTCGCGAGGCGCAAGTTCACCGCCAGGTGTGTCAGCGAGGAAGCGCTCTCCTCGCTCATCGATGAGCACCGCGCCTTCGCCACGCACGGCTTCGCTCACCAGCGGCATCGGCCGGCGCGGACCGTCGAGCGCAGTTGGATGGAACTGTATGAATTCCAAGTCGGCGAGTTCCGCCCCCGCCCATGCGGCGAGCGCCAGCCCGTGACCCCATGAGCCAGCGGGGTTTGTCGTGTCGCAAAACAGCCCGCCGACGCCGCCGGTCGCCAGCACCGCGCGACGCGTGGGCAGAGCGAGCGCGCCGGCTCGTCCTGCGGCGACCACGGCGATGACCGACCCGTCCTGCACGACCAGCCGGCGGACCTCCACATTTTCGATAGTGGTGATCGAGGCTGTACGCCGAACCGCGGCGATGAGCACGCGCACCAACTCGCGACCGGTGGCGTCGCCGGCTGCATGCACAATCCGCCGTCGCGAGTGTGCCGCCTCGAGCCCAAGTCGCAACGCGCGGTCAGGGTGCTGGTCGAAGGCGACGCCGAACCTTTGGATCGTCCTAATCGCTTCGGGTGCAGCTCGGACCACTCGCCGCACCGTGGCCTCGTCGCAGAGTCCGTCGCCGGCAGCTATCGTGTCGCAAAGGTGAAAATCCGGGCCGTCGTCGCCGCCGAGACTTGCCGCAAGACCGCCCTGGGCAAGCTCACTGCAGGCTCCGGTTCCAAGCGGCGCGTTGGTCAAAAGCACGACCGGTTCCGGCGCCAGATGAAGCGCCGTCATCAGGCCGGCAATGCCGCCACCGATGACGACCGGCGCCCCGGCGATGTCGCGAACCTCCAGGCTCATAGGGAAAGCATGCGCTCGACCGCGCGGCGGGCGGGGCCGGCAATTTCGGGATCAATCCGGACCTCATGCCGGTTCTGCTCGAGCGCGGCGCGAATGTTGGCCAGGTTGATGCGCTTCATGTGCGGGCACAGGTTGCATGGGCGAACGAACTCGACGTCGGGATGCGCGACCGCGACGTTGTCGCTCATCGAACATTCGGTCAGAAGGACGACACGCGTCGGTTTCTCCCGCTCGACATAATCCGACATCGCTGCGGTCGAGCCGGAGAACTCCGCCTCCGCGACAACGTCTGGTGGGCATTCTGGATGGGCCAGCACGATGACGCCTGGATGGGCATCGCGCAGTTCCCGAATGTCTGCTGCGGTGAAGCGCTCATGCACCTCGCAATGGCCTTTCCAGGCGATGATCTCGACGTCTGTATCGGCTGCCACGTTCCTCGCCAGATATTCGTCCGGCAGCATCAGCACACGCGCCACGCCAAGCGATTCCACCACCGCCTTCGCGTTGCCGGACGTGCAGCAGATGTCGGACTCCGCTTTTACGGCGGCCGAAGTGTTGACGTAAGTAACAACGGGGACCCCCGGATACCGCAGCCGCATTAGCCGCACGTCGTCTGCCGTGATCGATTCGGCCAGCGAGCAGCCGGCGCTGAGATCCGGGATGAGCACGGTCTTGTTCGGATTGAGCAGTTTTGCCGTCTCGGCCATGAAATGAACGCCGGCAACCACGATGATGTCGGCGTCGACCGTCACCGCCTTGTGGGCCAACGCCAGGCTGTCGCCGACGATGTCTGCCACGCAATGAAAAATTTCGGGCGTCTGGTAATTGTGCGCCAGCACCACCGCATTGCGCTCACGCTTCAGCGCTAAGATGGCTTCAATATCGCCGGCGAACGCGAGCCATTCAACGGGAGGGATCACCCGCCGGACACGCTCATACAGGGACGCAGCCATAGGTAACGCCCCAGCCATTGGCGCCTCGATTATATTCGGTTTGACAATAAGGGAATATGTCTACCTTGACTATAAGTATGTCAAGCCCGCGCCAGCGGTAATTTTGTCCCGGCGATAGCCCTGTCGTCGAGAACGGCATGGCGGAAGCGATAAAGCTTCGCCGGTCGGCCGCCCGTGTCGAGGGAGGTCTCCCCAGTCTCCTCAACAAGATCCTGCTGCTCGACCAGTCTCCGGAAGTTGGGCTTGTTGATGAGCCTGCCAGCCAGAGCTTCCACGGTTCGCTGCAGTTGCAGCAGCGTGAAGGAAGGCCGCATAAGCTCGAACACGACCGGCCGGTATTTGATCTTCGAACGCAGCCGCGCAATCCCGGTTGCCAGAATACGACGGTGGTCAGCGACCATTGGTTTGCCAGCCGCGGCCGCAATCGCGTCCCTGCCGCCACCGGCCTCTTCAATCAGAGCAGCTTCATAGAGCAACTCGTAGCGTTGGAGCGTGAGTTCCTCGTTCCAATGGCGGTCGTCGAAGCCGAAGGCTATCGCAGCGCGCTGCCGGCGCTCGCGTTGAGTGGTCGGCTCGCTGGCGCCGCCGGCCCACTCAATCAGGCGGGGCCGCAATCTATCGAGCAGCACAGGCGGCGTGCCGAAGCGGTGGTCCTCCCAGGGAAAATATTCGTACCAACTTTGCCAGCCGCACGCGGCCGAGTTCGTTGCCTGTTCCTTCCTGGTCAATGCGAGATAGCTGATTGAGATGACGCGCTGGTGGCGCTCAGTGCCGATGCGATCGCGATCGGCGAAGGTGTAGAGTTGCTCGATGTATCCCAGTGCATGGCCGGTCTGCTGCTCCACCCACCCCCTCAAACCCGACTGCAGCGATCGATGCTCAAGCGCAAAAGGTCCAGAAGGGAGGGTGTCCGCATGACCGACGGTGAGGACACAGGGCTCACTGTCGTTTACGGCGACCACGACGGCAGTCAGGTCCACTTTGGCTTCGTCAGCTTTGACGGCGGCTTTGCCTTTCTTGGTTCTTCTTGTCTGAGGATCCATGTTTGCGAAAGTGGGTTGGCCCAACGGAGCGCCTTAATCGATTGAATGTAACCTTGGCAGCCAGCACGTCAACACCGTACTACTCAAGCACTGTTTTTAGCTCTTCGCAGTCGCACAAAAATATGCCAAACGCGACACCCGCTGTTGGTAACGTAAGGGAAGGGGGCGTCGGTTGAGCGCGGCTGGTGAGATAAAAGGGATTAACCCTCCAGATATTCGATTGCGAAAAGGCCAAACGCCACTTGTATGCTTGACGGCCTACACCACGCCGGTCGCGAGGCTACTCGATCGCCACTGCGACATCGTTCTTGTCGGCGACAGCGTCGGCATGGTGGGCACGGCCTGTCGTCGACGCTGGGCGTCACGCTCGACATGATGATCATGCACGGACAGGCCGTTCGCCGCGGCCTTGAACACGCGCTGATGGTCGTCGACCTGCCCTTCGGTTCCTACGAGGAAAGCCCAGAGCACGCTTTCGGCAACGCTGCGCGCGTGATGGGTGAGACCGGTTGTTCAGCGGTGAAGCTCGAGGGCGGCGAGACCATCGCGGAAACCATCCGCTTCCTTACCGCGCGCGGCGTACCTGTCATGGCCCATGTGGGGCTGACGCCGCAGGCGGTAAACACGTTCGGAGGCTATCGTGTGCAGGGCCGGGGAGCCGATGCAGAGCGGATCAGGCGCGACGCCAGGGCGGTAACCGAGGCGGGCGCCTTCTCCTTGGTGCTCGAAAAGATACCGGAGCAGCTTGCACGGCAGATAACCGCCGATATCGACATACCCACCATCGGCATCGGTGCCTCGCCAGCTTGCGACGGCCAGATTCTGGTGAGCGACGATATGCTCGGGCTCTTCACCTCATTTCGGCCGAAGTTCGTCAAACGCTATGCCGAGCTCGGTGAGCAGGCTGAGGCGGCAATCGCCGCTTACGCCACCGATGTGCGGAACCGGCACTTTCCGGCGGTCGAACATCTCTATGTCAACGCCTTGAAGGCCGGAGACTTCACATGAGCGTGCCGATCGCTCGAACTGTGAGCGAGCTGCGCGCCGTCGTTGCGCAATGGCGTCGCTCGGGTGCCACGATCGGTATTGTGCCGACCATGGGAGCCTTGCACGACGGGCATCTGAGCCTTGTGCGGAAGGCGCTTGAAAGGGCCGAGCGGGTGATCGTGACGCTGTTCGTAAACCCCAAGCAGTTCAACAGCCCCGCCGACCTGATTGCCTATCCTCGGACGGAAAGCGAAGATGCTGCCAAGCTCGCGCCGCTGGGCACGCATCTGCTCTATGTGCCGGACGCAGAGGAAATGTACCCGGCGGGCTTCGCCACGGTCGTTTCAGTGTCCGGCATCAGCGAATGCCTGTGCGGCGCATTCCGGCCCGGCCATTTCAATGGCGTGGCGACGGTCGTGGCCAAGCTCTTCCTGCAGGCCGGCGCTGACTTCGCCTTTTTTGGCGAAAAGGATTTTCAGCAACTTCAGCTTGTCAGGCGCTTGGTCCGGGACCTCGACATTCCGATCACTATTGTGCCCTGTCCGACAGTCCGCGAAGCCGATGGTCTTGCGCTATCGTCGCGTAACGTGCGGCTCTCCCCAGCCCAACGCGCCATTGCCCCAAAACTAGCATCGGTCCTGCTCGATACGGCCGAGCGGCTTGCACGCGGCTCTCCCATCCTGCCTACGCTTGATGAAGCGCGTGCAACAATTCTGGCTGCCGGCTATCGCGAGCTCGAATACCTGGAGCTTCGCGGAGAAACAGACCTGCAATCGTTAGCAAGCCTTGACCGACCGGCACGCTTGCTTGCTGCGGCTTGGCTTGGCGACACGCGGCTCATCGATAACGTCGCAATATCACCCATCGGTAGTTGGTCAGGTGCGCGGAGCTCTCTCCAATCGGAAGCAGCACAGCAATTGCGGTGATGACGGCGGCGCGTCGTACGCCCTGCAGGGACAGGCCATCATTTAGAACCACGTCTCCGCCCGGCTTCCAGCAACCTCCGCGAGGTAGGCAAAGCGCAGATGCATCGCGTATTTGAAACCTTGGTCGAGCAACTCTCTGCAAGCGTCGATGCCGTCGATCTCCATGAGGCAATGGCGTCCGCCGCAGCCGGGTTCGACTTTCCGTTCTTCGCTTATTTCACCTACCCATCCGCTTCCGGCGACACGCCGCGATTGATCTCGAATTATCCATCATCATGGACATCACATTACCTGCAACTGCGCTACCACAGCGTGGATCCCGTGATCCTGCGGGGACTGCGAGGCTGGGATACCTTCGACTGGGGTGTGGACCGCGATCACCGTTATTTGCCGACCTCGCAGCAGGAAGTCCTGGAAAAAGCAGCTGAGTTCGGCATTCGCGGCGGACTGACCATGTCGATGCATGATCATCGCGGCCGGTTCGCCGCACTGACCTTCGCCTCCAACGAGGCGCATCCGCCACTTTTGAGGTCGCTGACGCGCTACGAAAAAGCAATGCAGTTGGTTGCGATCAACGTTCATATCCATGCCCGGCGCAGGCTCGCCGAAGATTGCGTGGTAGATGGCATAACGCTCACCCCGCGGGAGTTCGAGTGCCTGAAATGGGCGGCGTGCGGCAAGTCGGCCTGGGATATCAGCCAGATTCTCGGTGTCTCGAAACGCACCGTGACCTTCCATCAGGAAAACGCCAAGGCGAAGCTTGGCGTGCGAACCATCAACCAGGCCATAGTGCGGATGGCTGCTCGGGCGAGATCCTGATCCTCTCCAAGGCTAGCTGTAAAGGTCTACAGGCTGCATTCATGACGGCTTTGCCCTTCGATTGCGTGGACACATCCCGCACGGAGACGACAATGATGCAGCTGATAACACCCGACTGCTACGCCGAGTTCGCGAGCGAACTCAGGGAAATGCACGGGCTTAGGTATCGGGTTTTCAAGAAGCGGCTCGATTGGGAAGTGCAGACCGAAGGCGAAATGGAAACGGACCCGTTTGACAGCCTGAACCCCGTCTACCTACTTCTCAAGGGGTCCGATTGGCGAACTTGCGGCTGCGTCCGCCTTTTGCCGACCACCGGACCGACTATGTTGCGCGATACGTTTCCGGCGCTGCTGGATGAGATGGTGGTCCCTGCGAGTGCCGATATCTGGGAGAGTAGTCGTTTCGCGCTCGATCTCCCTGCGACAGCGCCGAAGGCTGCTGGCGGCCTGGCACAAGCAACCTACGAGCTCTTCGCGGGCATCATCGAATTCGGCTTGGCCAACAATCTCTCCGGGATCGTAACGGTGACAGATACGCGCATCGAAAGGATCCTTCGTCTCGCGACCTGGCCGTTGTCACGTATCGGACAGCCCCAGCAGGTCGGCAACACCGAGGCAGTCGCCGGCTTCCTCGAGATTTCCTACGCCAGTCTCTTGCGCATCCGCTGGAGGGGACGCCTGAACGGGCCGGTGTTGTGGCAACCAGTTCTCGTCCAATCGGCATAGCGCCTGCGGATGGTCAGCCGTGACCTGGGTTAAGTCTGCTCACGGCCGCCACCGCCCGCCGTCAAGCTGAGCGGACCCGGCCCCACGAGCATTCGACTGTTCCGGTCGATCGACTCGCGCGGCCGGACTTCGGATTTCCGTAGGCGCAACCCGCAGTCCAGCGTGAGCACGCCAAAGTGGCGCCCGTCCGCTTGGAAAGAAGCCAATGTGGCTTCTGAGATCGCCTTGGAATATTGGACCGGCCGCCGTGAGCGATCCCAACCTCAAACCTTTGCCGGTATGCCGGTTTGGCCGGACCGTCGGCCAGTCGGAGCAGTCCCCCGATAAGGACCCGAGCTGACGCGCGATCCAACAGCGCCCAAGCCTATGCTATGTGCATTACCGTTCGGTTGGCCATATCGTCCAAGACCGCATGAAGAAGCCTTCCAACCTCCTGCGCAGCGAACTCTGGCGCAATTCCTACATCGGACAATTGAATGAGCATTTTCTTGGCAGCACAGCGCCAGAACGCACTCGCCGCCTCGCCGTTCTTGGTCTCGAGGGCCTGGGCGATACTTTCGACCAATGTGCGTCGCCGATGCAGCGGAAATACGCAAATGTTTGAGTCATGCATCAATCACCTCACAGTTTCAGTTCCACAAAGAAAACACCGGCGTCTTCAAAAGCGCCGCTTAGCGCGGTGACGGTTCGCGGCGACATGACGAGTTCCACTTCCCCTCGACAAGCCATTGGGCGATGAGCCGCCGGACCGCACATCCGGACCGCACATAAGGTGAACCACCATTGCTGATCCGGCTGCGTTTCCTGTGCCGTTCCGCGACGAGGCGTTCCAGCCCGAATTGACGTCCAATGACTTGATTTCTGAAAGGGCAGGGCGGCACGAATCACCCGACTGTTCCGCCGCTTACATTCCTGCGAGCTTGTGTATGAATGATTAAAGCGTGCCCGAGCCGTTCTTGGTGGCCGCAGAAGGGAATCATGTCATCCGCGCCTATCGTAAGGCCGCGCGACTTCTAGCATGGCTGCACTGCCCCGACAGGGCTTTGCAATCGCGCGTTTCGAAGCCTATGCTTGGCATCGGCCGTCAGTTACTTCGGATGCAGCCGACAGTAAGAGGTACGCGCTCTTGCCCGCATGAGAGAGAGCCTTGCCCGAATCCCTTTTTCGCAACCGGGTGCTGAAATCCCTTTCGCCGGAGGACTTCGCGCTGTTGCGACCATCGCTGCATCGCGTCGAACTGGACATCAAGGCTCAGTTGGAGATCGCGCATCAGCCGATCAGGAATGGATATTTTCCCGAGAGGGGCATCGCCTCGGTGGTCGCCACCATGACCGGCGGACGGCAATGTGAAGTCGGCATTATCGGATATGACGGGATGACAGGAATTGCCCTCATTCTCGGACAGGACAGCTCTTCCAACGAGACCTATATCCAGGTCGCAGGCAATGGCTGGCGCCTGCCGGTTGAAATCATTCGTCCTGCGGTTGCGGAAAGCCCGTCGCTGCGCACGTCAGTGCTGGACTATGCCCACGCGTTCCTTGTCCAGTCGTCCCGGACGGCACTGGTCAATGGCCACTCCAAAATCGAGGAACGGCTGGCCCGCTGGTTGCTGATGATCCATGACCGCTCTGACGGAGACAAGATCTACCTGACGCATGAATTTCTGGCGACCATGCTCGGCGCCCGCCGTCCCGGGGTCACCACGGCCCTGCAAATGCTTGAATATCGAGGACTTGTCCGTGCCAAGCGCGGCGAGGTCACGATTATCGACCGCGTCGGATTGATGGAACTCACGCATGGCGCTTACGGCGAGGAGGAGCAACGTTATTTCGGCCTGGCCACCGCTGCCTGATTGTCCGGTATCGGACATAGGCTTGAAGGCTGCCGAACTCCCGTCCTAGATCGTGTCAGTCAGAGT
Organism: Mesorhizobium sp. M5C.F.Ca.IN.020.32.2.1; assembly: GCF_004023105.1. Taxonomy (NCBI): domain Bacteria; kingdom Pseudomonadati; phylum Pseudomonadota; class Alphaproteobacteria; order Hyphomicrobiales; family Phyllobacteriaceae; genus Mesorhizobium; species Mesorhizobium sp. M5C.F.Ca.IN.020.32.2.1. Next base: position 12,784 of record NZ_RZSX01000044.1, read on the forward strand.
TTCAGGGAGGCGGGTGAAAAAGCCGCCGAAGCCTATGTTCTGTCCAGAGGCAAGGCCCGGTTCCTCTCCACCGCCCAGGCGATCCGCGCCATTCGAACGCTTATGCCGGCGTGCAAAGCGACCGATCGCGAGTTGAGGAATTGGTGGCGGCGACGTCCATCGTTCACGGTGTGCCCGTCGCCTTCGACGCAAAAACAGCCGAGGGAGTAGAACCACGGCTGCATTCCTAGGAGGGCATGCCGCGCCGTCCAGACTGTCAGATCGGGCATTCGTCAGATGGTTGTCCGCTAACTTAACTGGCAGAGTCTACAGGACGTGTCCAGCATTGCGAACTCACCGATCGCTTGGCGGCCAAAGCTGCCGGCAAGCGATCGCCTCATCCAGCCGTCTGCACCATCTCATCACAGACATCATCGGTGATGCTACCTGCCCAGCATATGTCCAGCATTTCGCAGGGCGGCCAGAAGGAGCCTCGCATAGCCTGTGACATCGATCTGGGCCTGCATGGACAGGGGCATGCTGGTCCAGTTCTCCAATGGTGCAATGAAAGGTGAGAAGGTGCCATTGACAAGGCAACAGCAGCTAACAAGGCCCTCTCGGTCCAATGCCACCACACCGATCTTGTCGCCTGGATATCCAATGGCTGCGACTCGCTGGACCTCCAGGTCACCGTCAACCCGCACGTCGAAAAGAAGGCTACCACGGCTCCTCGTGGCTATCTCAGCCGCCTTCTCATCAAAGCTTGAAGAGAGCAAGCGGACGCTTTCCACCGCCATCTGGAAAATCACCAAATCCAGTTCATTCACGGCCATATGGGCAATTGCGCGCAATGGGTGGTGATTGCAATGACACACACTGCTTGTTCACAGATGTCGGTCACGAACGATCATTCGTCGGGTTCCGGTTCCGACCAACGGTGTGGCCACCTGATCGTGCTGCGGTTCGAACATTCCTAACGCGAGCCGAGCGCTGTTGATGAGGATGGAGTCTAGGTCTCGGGCCCTGCCTCGCGGCTTGCTCATCCTTGGCAGACCCCTTGCAACGCCGCCGCGATGGCGCAAACGCAGATGACGCTGATCCATCGCTTAATCGTGAACTGAGCTTCTGAACACCCTTGGTGGGACAGCAGGGTGGAAGGGCTTGACCAACGCTGCCGCCGTTTTCGAAGAGGGCCCGTCCTCGATTGAATCTTTGGAGCCCCGTGCGGCGCGCAGGAAAATGTTGACCATCTGGACGCAGGTCCCAGACCCCAAGGCAAACAGGGAACCTTCCAGCCAGCCAAGCTGCGCCGAAGCAAAGAGCGACCTTTGGAATTCCCAAGAACGGACCCTTCCATAGTTGACTGGCAACCGCAGCGCGAGTGCGGGAGAGCGAACAAGCACTGCGTGAGAGGTCCTGCGCGTTTTCCCCTCTTTGCTATTTGGCACATCGCTTGCGCCGAAGTGGGCGCAGCGTTCGACCGGAGCACTGCATGGGAGAAGGAGGAGCCCCACCCCGATCCGGTCAAGGAGAGAAACGGTGTTGGTTCCACAAGTCCCCATAGCGAACGCAGCGGCCCGCAAGCGCCATTTTGCCCGGGCCTACGTGCAGATGCTTGCCGCCATAATCCTGGGTGCTGCAATCGGCTATTTCCATTTGGAGACCGGCCAGAGCCTGAAGCCGCTCGGCGATGCCTTCGTCGATGTCGTCAAGATAATCACCGTACCTGTCATCTTCCTGACAATAGCGACCGGCATTGCCGGCATGAGCGATCTGCAGAAGGTCGGCCGAGTTGCCGCCAAGGCGATGGTTTATTTCCTCACCTTCTCGACACTTGCACTCGTTGTCGGACTGATTGTCGCGAATATCGTTCAGCCTGGCGCCGGCCTCAACATCGATCCGGCCTCGCTCGATGTCCAAGCCGTTAAGGGCTATGTGGCCACGGCTCACGAGCAGTCCG